>NZ_AYMF01000023.1:0-282707 GCF_000633435.1 Achromobacter sp. DH1f
CCCGCCGCCTCCTCCGCCGCCGCCGCCTCCGGTCAAGCCCAATCCGCCAGTGGATCCGGGCATTTTGCCGCTGGACAAGGACCTGCACCTGCTCCAGCTGGACGCCCATATCGACGCCGATGCGCATGTCTACCGTGGCGGTGCCGCGACCCAAGGCGCGCAGGTGGATCCCGCATTGACCATGCAATACGGCGTCAAGACCATCGACCTGAGTGCGGAAACCGAAGGCTGGACCGTCTATGCCGACGATCCCGCCCGGCTTTCTGCCGACACCATGACGCGCGTCCTGCACCTGCTCGACGCAGTCGGAGTGGTGCACGTATTGCGCGGCCTGCCCATCGGCTACCGGGTTGTGGAATACGGCACGGACGAGGGCAGGGCATACGGGCTCAATCCCGGCGACGTCCTGCTGCTGTACCCCAAGGGCCGCCAGGACTCGTTGGCATTGACCTTCAAATACGAGACCGCCGACGGTACCTCGCGTGAACACCAGGCGAGCTTCGTCGTCATGGATACCCCCTACGAAATCCAACGCGCCGACGGCACCTTCGCGCTGGCCTCCGCGCAAGGCACGACGCTGATCACCACCGGCAGCGGCGACGATACGATCCACGCGGGATACACGACCGTGGAAATCCACGCCGGCGCCGGCAACGACCGGATCGTGGCCTCGATGGCCACCGGCCTGTATGACGGTGGCGCAGGCACGGACACGGTGGACTACAGCGGTTTCGAAGCCGGTATCGTCGGCGACCTGCTCACGGGCACCACCACCCAGGGCGGCAACACCTTGCATACGCTGGTCGACATCGAGAGCCTCATCGGCACGCGTTTTGACGACATCCTGATCGCAGGCAGCGCGGACGCCAAGCTGTATGGCGGCGAGGGCAACGATACCTTCGTCTCCGGCGCGGGCCAGAACCTGCTGTCCGGTGGCGCCGGTTACGACCGAGTCGACTACAGCCAGTCCACCGATACCCGCGGCGTGGCGGCCAGCCTGGCCGAAGGCAAGACCCAGGACGGACGCAACGGTTCAGGCGGTACCGATACCTACGAAGGCATCGAAGGCCTGATCGGTTCGCGTTTCAACGACACGCTTGAAGGCGACGCCGGCGACAACATTCTGGACGGCGGCGATGGCAACGATACGATCATCGGTAGTGGCGGCTCCGACACGCTGGATGGCGGCGCGGGCCGCAATACGCTGGACTACTCCCGGCTGACGGCCGCGATAACGGCCAACCTGCCCAGCGGCATGGTGCAAAAAGGAGGGGGCGGCGTCGACCGCGTCTCCAACTTCACCGAGGTCATCGGCACGGGCGGCAACGACACTTTCTTTGCCGTGGCAGGTTCCACGTTGCGCGGCGGCGATGGCGACGACACCTTCAAGGGTTCGCCAGGCGCCAGCACCCTGGACGGTGGCAACGGCAACGACCTGGTGGATTACACCGGGATATCCCAGGCCCTTTATGTGGATCTGCTGAGCGGGCAAGCCTCGGGGCTGACCATCGGCCATGTGAACGGCACGCTGCAGTTCAACCGCAATAATGGCCTGGGATTCAGTGCCGATACATTGACAAGCATCGAAAACGTCTACGGGTCATTCACGGCTGCCGTGAACTATCTGGCGGGCTCCAATGTCGACAATTACTTGAAGGGCGGCCGCAACGCCAACTATTACGAAGGCCGGGGCGGCAACAACACGCTGGACGGATCAAGCGGCACGTCCGACTACGCCATGTACGCCACGAGCGCCGGCGGCGTCACGGCAATCCTGGACAACGTCGGCAATGGCACGGTCACGCATGGCGCGTACACCGACACCCTGCAGAGAATCGAGGGCGTCTGGGGCAGCGCCTTCGACGACACATTGACGGCAACCAACGCCAGCACCCTGCTGTTCGGCGGCAAGGGCAACGACACGATCACCGGCGGCACCGCCTACTATGGCTGGGGCGCTACCCAGGGCATCGTGCTGGACCTGGGCGGTGGCGGAAATACAGGGGTTTCGTCCGGTATCGGCATGGCGCTGAACGACGGCTACGGCTCCCAGGACCGGCTGGTCAACGTCAACAACGTCACCGGCACCACAGGTTTTAACGACACGATCTGGGGCAACGACAACAACAACGTCATCACCGAGACCAGCGGCAACAACTACATCTACGGCAGCAAGGGCAACGACACCCTGAACCTGGGTAGCGGCAACAACACCGTGGACTATTCGCTGCTGGATCGCGGCATCATCGCCAACATCAGCAGCGCCGCGCAGTCCGTGAACAAATTTGAAAACGGCACCGACCGGCTGACGGGCGCCCGCAATATCACGGGCACGGCGCATGCCGACACGATCATCGGCAGCAATGACAGCAATACCCTGATCGGCGGCGGCGGCGCCGACGTGCTGGTAGGCAACGGCGGCAACGACATCCTTATCGGCGGCGCCGATGGCCTGACCACCGCCAGCTACTACACGTCGCCCCAGGGCATCGAGGCCAACCTGTCCTCGGGGCAGGTGCAGGACGGCTTCGGGGCGTTCGATACGTTGGTCCAGATCGGCAAGATCGTCGGCTCGGCCGCCAACGACCGCTTCATCTTCTCGAACCAGGGCGACCTGGGGCGCTACCAGATCGACGGCGGCGCGGCAGGCAACGACGTCATGGTCAAGCAAGGCGACGGCGGCCGTTTCAGCCTGGACGCCAGCGTGCGCATCTCGCACATCTCGGCCATCGACTTCTCGGACGGCAAGGCCGACAACGTCGCCATCAACCTCAACGAGCTGATGGCGGGCGCCGGCAACACGTCGTTGACCGTCCGGCTGGACGCCCACGACACCTTCAGTGTTTCCCAGACCGGCTGGACCATGACGGAAAACACCGCCGATCACCAGACCTGGTCGCAGGGCGGGCAGACCGTCGTGGTGTCGCACTAGCCAGCGCCTGTTGATCACCGCCGCCGCCCGTCACGTCCCCATCAAGGCATTTCACATGGATACTCTCAGTTTCGCCCCGGCGCCCCTCGTCGGCCCCGCCGTCTCTCGGCCGGCCTCGTTGGCCCCTGTCGGTCTTGACGTCGCCTTGCTCGACGCGGCCGAGCACTTGCTTGGCCCGGCCGCGCAGTGGCAATGGCGCCGCCAGGCCCGGCTGTTGGCGGGCCAGGCGGCGCTGCAACCCTGGTTCGACGCCGCCGCCAGGCACCTGCGCGTCGACTGCGTGGCGGTGGGGGCCGCGGCGGCGACGGATGCCGCCCTGGTGCCCGGCACCTATCTCTGGATCAAGGACGATCTTGCCCAGGCGGCCACCCATAGCGGCAACGGTTGGCGCATGGGGGGTACGCGGCAGGCCGCGGCCCCCCAAGGCGGGGTGCTCTACCGCGTCGTGCCCAGCCAGACGTTCGCCAAACTGGGCTGGCGCGAGTTTCGCCAGGCCGCCTTGTCGGACACCCGGTTGCTCAGGGAAATCGGGCTGGCCACCCTCGTCATCAATGCTTTTGCCCTGGTCATCCCGCTATACATGAACGCCATCTACGACCGGGTGCTGCCGGCGCAGGCCGACATGTCGCTGTGGGTGCTGTCGCTGGGCGCGGCGCTGTGCCTGGGGTTGGAATACCTGCTGCGCAACGAGCGCAGCCGCGCCCTGATGCGATTGGCCGATGAATTCCAGACCACCTGCCTGCCACAGCTGACGCACTGGATCAGTCGCGCCCCCTTGTCGCAGGCCCTGGAATGGGGGCATGGCGCCGTACGCGGCCTGGCGGCCTTGTCCCGGTTGCGCTCGCTGTACTGGACCCTGGTCGGCAGTTCGGTGCTAGACCTGGGTTTTGCTGTGCTCTATCTGGCCATCATCGCCTGGCTCGGTGGCCTGCTGGTGGTGGCGCCCGCCGCCATCATGACCATCGGCGCCTGGGCGGTGTGGCGCTACGACCGCCAACTGAACGCGATGGGGCAGGACGACGGCACCGCGTTCTCCCTTACGGCCGACCGCTACGCGCTGTACCGGGCCGCCAACGCGGAATCCATGCTGGCGTCCGAGTACCTGGTCGCCACCGAATCCCTGCGCCAGCGCGAACAGCGCCGCTACGCGCTGCAATCGCGTTGTGGCGCGGTGTTGACCCTGCTGGGCAATGGCCAGACGCTGTTGATCGTGGTCCTGGCGTATTACCTGGTCCTGACCCACCACATGCAGCCGGCCGGCATCTTCGCGGTCATCCTGTTGTCGGGCCGCATGCTGCAGCCCCTGAGTTCGCTGATGACGGCGCTGCCCAGTTTGCGCCAGATGACGGTCTGCCTGCGCCAGGTGAACGACACGCTCGGTGTCGCGGTCGATGCGGCGCCACCGTCCGCTGGCATGGCCCATGCCGACACGGGCTGGAGTCTGCGCGACGTGTCCTTGCGTTATGGCAACGACGCACCGCTGGCGCTCAAGGACGTATCGCTGGATATCCGCCGCGGCGAGCGTATCGCCATCGTCGGGCCGGCGGCGGGGGGCAAGACCACGCTGCTCAAGCTGTTGCTCGGCATCTTGACGCCCACTCAGGGCAGTGTCCAATGGGATGGCTGCGCACTGGCCACAGACCCCGCCCGGGCCTTGCGTGAGGAAATCCATTACGGCTGGCAAAGCGCCGAGCTGATCGGCGCCACGCCGCGCGAATACCTGGCCCTGGAAGGCGGGCACAGCCCTGACGACCTGGCGGCGGCCGTGCAGCACGCGGGTTTGGCGCCGGTCGTGGCGCGCTGGCCCCAGGGACTCGCCACGCCCTGCGCCTCGCTGCCGGCATTGGGTCGGCGCACGCTCGAACGGTTGGCGTTGGCGCGACTGTTGCTCAGCCGGCGAGCCCTCTACGCGTTGGATACGCCCTCCGAATGCATGGATCCGCAGGCCGAACAACGGTTGATCGCCATTCTGCAAGCCAAGCGGGCCCAAGGCGCCACGCTGCTGCTGGCGACCGACAAGGCCAATCTGCTGGCACTGGTGGACCGTGTCATCTACGTCAACCAGGGGCAGATCCGGTTCGATGGCACGGTGCCGCAATTCGAGCGGCTTCTGGCGCAGGGCGCCGCCTGACCCGGTGCCAGGCGGCCGCCCTGTTTAGCGGAAATTTCCGATCCAGTTTGGAGAAATTTCCAACCTAGGACCAATTCACCGACGGCGCAGAATACCGCAGCTCTGCGGCATTGGAAGCCGCGGATAAAGGCACAGGCGGCCGCCGAAGGAAGCAAGCTTTGAAAGCGTTGATCATTACAGATACCCCGGCGGCGCATGCCGATTGCGCGCACCGATTCGCCGCCCATTTCGATCCGTTGACCTGCGTGGAATTGCGCCATCTGCACAAGGCTTTGCGTACCTTGGTGCCGCCAGCGCCCGAGATCGTGGTGCTCGATATCGTGCGCAATGCCACCAAATGCCTGGCCGAGGTCGCCCGCCTGCGCGCCGTGTTTCCCCAAGCCAAGATCCTGGTGCAGAAACAGGCCGAGCCCGCCAACTTCGAATACCTGGCCGAACAAATGGGCGCCCATGGCGTCGCCGACATCCGCAACACGGACGTGGCGGGTGTGAACGTCATGCTGGCGGCCGTCCTGGGCGGCAATATCACGCGGCGCTAGCCGTTGCGGTCCGCCAGAATCCGTAGCATGGCACACAGCCGCTGCACGCCTGGCACCAGCAGCGCATTCAGCACCCGGATGCCGGCGGCATCGCCTTGCCTGCACAAGGCTTCGGCCCGCGCGCACAGTGCAATGAGCGTATGGCATCCGCTCATGCGGGCTGTGCCGCCCAGCCGGTGCGCCCGCGACCCGGCGTTGATCCAGTTGTAGTCCGCGCATTCGCGCTGATAGTCGGCAAGGTCGGACTCGCCGGTGGCAAGCAAGCTGGTGACGAGTTCGGCCGTGACGGCAGTGTTGCCGGCGACCAGCCGCAAGAGGGTATCGGACAAGCGCAGCAGTTCTTCATGGGCGGGCACCTGGTAGCCCGCAGCCGCCAGCGCATCGAGCAGATCGGTGTCGTGTACCGGCGCGGTCAACGCATCGCTTGTCCGCGCCGACGGGTCGCCCGGCATACCCACCGTCAAGGGCACTGCACGGGCCAGGCCGTAGTCGCGCAGTTGCTGCGCATCAGGAGGTTGCGCCACGTCGGTCTGAAAAAACACCACGATGCCGGCGCCGCTGACCCGTGCCAGGTCCTTGCGCGCCAACTGCTGCAGGCTGATGACGTCCAGGCCCAGATGGGAAAGCTGGGCGGCCAGTTGCCGGCGCAGGTCGCCGGCGGGGCCGAGCACCAGGGCTCGGCTCAAAGGCGACGGGCCACTTACGGTGCGAGATGACATTGACGGGCAAAATCGACCAGCTCGACCAGGGTGCGCAATTCAAGCTTGGCCAGGATGCGGGTCTTGTGGGTGCTGACGGTTTTATTGCTGGTGAAAAGGGCCTCGCCGATCTGTTTGTTCGACATGCCCCGCGCCAGCATCTGCATGATGATGACCTGCTTGTCGGACAGGCGGTCCAGCCGTTCCACATAGTTGTTCGGGCTTTCGGCGCGCGGCGCGCTTGGCAGCACGTTGGCGCTGGGGAACACGATATAGCCGGCCAGCACCGCCTCGACGCAGCGGACGATTTCGGACAAATCCTGCGATTTGCTCACATAGCCATTGGCGCCCGCTTCTTTCACCCGCGGTGCGAACACGGATTGGTCCTGCCCGGTGATGACAAGTATGCCCACCCTGGGGTCGATCGCGCGAATGCGGGGGATGGCGTCCAGCCCGTTGATGCGGGGAATGTCGATGTCCAGGATGACCAGGCCAGGGCGGGAGTCCCGTACGGCCTGGATGGCGGACTGGCCGTTGTCGGCCTCGAGGATCTGGGTGACGCCCATTATCTGGGCCAAATGGGTCTTCAGGACCAGGCGCAGTACTGGGTGGTCGTCAACAATGAGAACGGTAGTCAAGGAAGACGTTCCTTTCAGTACTAAGTAATAGGGGGAGAATAGCGCATCTCATCCTTTTATGGACTGGGCTCCGCCAGTATGGATTCGCTATGGCTTGAGCCGCCTTCTGGCTCGCCAGTGGCTGCGCGGCCGCCGAGTCGTCGGGCCGCTACGCGGGCAAAGGCTGGGGCATCGCGAGATTGCTGCCCGTCAGAGATGCGCCCGGGAAGCGGACTCGGGTCACTGAGGCCGGCCGGAGGTCCACGGGGCAGCGGGCAGACCGTCTTGGGTGGCCGTGCCGGCAACCTCATCGGCCAATCGTTGAGCCATCAGCAATTGGTCATCGCCAATACACATCGCCCGAGCAATGGGCGTCACGGTCCATTCGCACAGCGCGACAAAACCGCTGTCGATGGCGTGCAGCGTGCGGGGGTTCAGTTGGCCTTGCTCTGCCACTTCCCGCGCTGACAGGCCTTGGTGGCAACGCCAGGCATGCAATGCGCTGCGATCGCCAGCGGCGAGGCTAAGCCGGATAGCCATCGGCAACGCATAGACCGAGGAAGGCAGCATGGCCGGGGGCCTGGTCGTGATGCCGGGCGCTTCGTCTTGACCATCGTTGCCTTGGTATGGCGGGTCATCGGAAGTTAAGGGTGAGATTGAGCGGGGCATGGCTTAGGCCAGAATGCCCTAATTGCAGTGCAGGCCGTGTAGGAAATGGACGGGTCAGCATGTGGAAAATTCCTACACAACCCGAGTCCGAAGAGGCTGGGCTGAACGAGAGGAAATTTCCTCAGTACTGTCGGAAATAGCGACACCTTGGCGCACTTGCGCAATTGCATCATGGGCCCATCAAGATTCATTAGAGGCCTTTCCGCCATGAACATCGCCTACCGCATCATCTGGAGTGCCGCGTCCCAAGCCTGGGTCGTGGTGTCTGAGTGCACCCGCACCCGCGGCAAACGCAGCGGCGTGCGGCGTGCCTCCCGGCGCTCCCGGGCCATTGCCCATGCCGGCGGGGTGCTGGCATTGGCTTGTGGGCCGGGGCTGGCGTTTGGCCAGGTAACCGAGTACACCCCCGACACCGCCAACAATGGCGGGCAAACCATTGCCGTCAATGGGGGCACGGCATCGCTGGATGGCGAAGTCAAATTCTCGCCGAACGCGGGTCCTCCCAGCCGGCCAGTACGGGCGGGCGAGGCCTATCGATTGGGTTACTTGACCGGTCCGGTCGATCCGGATTCGCTGATTACGATCCGCTTTGGTTCAAAAAATTCCGGCCAGATCGTGGTCGATCCCGTTACCCAGAGCAGTGTTGTCGTCAATACCTATTCAGACGCGGCGATTTCGTCCGGTGCGGTGCCGAACACCATGACCATCTTCGGCGGCGCGTCAACGCCCGGTTCCGTTGATATGTTCATCGGCGCTTCGCTGGCCGAGGTGTCTGGAGGCGGCACCTTCAACATGAACGCAACGGGCTCGATCGGGAACGATACGGTCAAGAACACCGTCTACATCAGCGTGACAGACGGCGTGGCGAACTGGAATTCCAACAATACCGTCACGTTTGCCAGCAGGGAACAAACCGTTGCGCCTAACCAACTGGATCCCTACACCCTGAACATCACGTCGTCGACCTTCAACGGTACGTTCGAGGTTCAGTTGGCCGATGGCCAGAAATATACCCACACCGTCGGCAATCTCAACCAACTCAGGGCGTACAACACGTGGCTGATTGGCCAGCTTCAGGCCGGAAAGCTGGGCGTCGGCGCGGCGGCGCAGGCCGCCTATGACAACGCCCTGGGGCGCGCCTACACCAATAGCACCATCAGCTACCAGGCAACCCCCTCAGCCGGTCCGGTCGATCCAACCAATCCCATGCTTCAGCCCGCTGGCACCCAGGTAGGAATGCTGGCCGATGGCGCCAACGCGACCGGGCACGTGACGGCCACCGGCGTTTTGGCCAATGCCTTTGACGCCGGCGGCGGCACGCTGCTGAAAGCCAGCAATGGCGGCACGATCATCAACGACGGTATCGTCACGAGCATTCGCCTCGTCACCGGCATGGCGGCCGACTCGGGCGGGCACCTCATCAACAACGGCGTGCGGAATCTGGGCGATCAGTCCGGCCGCAATGCCGAAATCCGAACGGACACCGTGGCCGGGGTCGGCACCACGTATGTGAACAACGGCGTCGTGAACCTTGCCCAGTGGAGCTGGGATCAATTCAGCACCGTCAACAGCTTTGCGCTGAGCGTCAGCGCCGGGGCAGAGGCCGTCAACCACGGCACGTTCAACGTCGGCACGCGCCCGGGCACCAGTAACGGTCGGCCCACAGGCGTGGTGGTTGGTGGCGGTACTGGCATTGCCAGCTTTACCAATAGCGCCGACGGGGTGATTTACCTGGGCCGGGCGGCGTCCTCCAACGTGACTGCCGCACCCGTCGACCGAGGTGGTGCCGATGTGAAGCTTGCCCGCGGCGCGGTGGGCATCCAGGCCTCATCCGGCAATACCTTGGTCCGCAACGAAGGAACCATCGTGATCGGTGACAAAGTCCAGGCCGGGATAGGCATGCTGGCCACCGGTTCGGGGGTCAACGTCATCAATTCGGGCACCATCGAAGTCTACGGGCACTATAGCGACGCGCCCCTGGTCAACTCCGGCATGCAAAGCACGTCGCAGTCGGGCGTGGTGGACAATGCCGGCATCATCAATCTGCGGGGCATCAACAACGTCGGCGTCCAGGCCTTATGGGGTGGCCGGGCCAGTTCCAGCGGCACCATCAACGTGGTGGCCGGGGTCGATGACGCCTCGGGGTTGCGCAACTATGCGATCTGGTCAGAAGGGGCCAACAGTAAAGCGACCCTGTCCGGCGTGGTGAACCTGTCTGGCGATGGCGCCATCGGCGTGCATGCGCGCAACAGTGGCAGTGTCGGCGTGGCGGGCTCGGGCGTGGTGAACTTCACGGGCGGCACCAATCAGATCGGCTACTTTGCCTTCGGCCCCGGGTCGAAAATCACAAACAACAGCAGCAGTGCGCAGAACGTCTCGACCGAAGGCTCCACGCTGTTCCGCGTGGCAGACGGTGCGGACTTCACCGGCGCGGCCGGCGCGACGTCCACGCTGATCGCCTCGGGCAAGAATTCCGTGGCCATGCTGATGACCGGGGTCACGGGCACCGATGTGTCGGCGTTCAACTCGGGCGGCATGACCATCGACCTGGCAGGCGTGGGGGCCACCGGTGTGCGCATCGAGGGCGGGGCGCAAGGCAAGATCGCCAGCACGGCAGTCATCAACATGAACGATCCGTCCGCCACGGGCGCCATCGCCGGCATCGCTGATGGGCAGAAGTACGACCTGTCCGGCATCGCCGTGGGCGATGCCGTGGGCGGGGTGCTCACCAACGGCATGGTCGATGCCGGGGCCAGTGGCTTTGGCACGGGCACCATCCTGGTCAGCGGCGCGATGCTGAATTCCGACCTCAGCGGGGTCACCGGCTACATCGCCCGCAACGGGGGCGAGCTCATGAACTTCGGCGACATTGTCTTTACCGGCAGCGGCGCCACCGGCCTGTTGGTCGAGGCGGGCGCGCGCGGCGGCAATAGCGGCACCATTACGGTTGGCGCCGGCGGTACCGGCATCCGCGCGCGCGATTCCAGCGGGCTGCTGGCCACCAACGTCAATACGTCGGGCAACCTGGTCTTGAATGGTGGCGACGTGTCCAACCGGTCCGTGGGCATCAGCGCCAGCGGCGCCAGCACCACCGTCAACATGACCGGTGGCAGCATCCAGCTCAATGGCAACGGCGCGATCGGCGTCGAGGCCCTGAACGGCGCCACGGTCAACTTGTCCGGGTCGGCCACGCCCAGCTTCGCGGCGGGGGCTACCGGCCAGATCCTGTTCCGGCTGGTCGGTGCGGGCGCATCGATCAACACCAACGTGCCGGCCGGCAACGTGTTCGATGCCTCGGCGAAGAACGCCATCTTGTACCGCCTGGACGACGGCGCTTCGCTTAGTGGCCAGATCCAGGTCGCGGCCAGTGGCGAAAACGCCAAGAGCATCTATGCCACCGGCGCGGGCACGACGGTGAACGTGGCCAGCGGTAGCCGATTCAACCTGAGCGGTGCGGGGGCCCAGGGCCTGTATGTCTCGGGCGGAGCGCAGGCCACCGTCGCCGATGGCACGATAATGAACCTGACCCGAGCCGGCGCCACCGCTGGACTGGTGGATGGCAACCTGTACGCGCTGGATGGCACGACGGTGCTGGCCTCCAACACGGGCGCTACCCTGACCAACGGCGCCACCCTCAATTCCACGCAGACGGGCGCCGTGGGTTTCATTACCCAGAATCTGGGCGTGCTGGTCAACAATGGCAATCTGCGCTTTTCCGGTGCCGACTCCCAGGCGATCCGCGTGCTGGGCAGCGAATTCCGTAATACCGGCAACATCCACGCCAATGGCGCTGCCATTTATGTCGAGGGTGCGGGCGCCGTCGTCGATAATCAAGGTGGCCAGGTGCTGGCCCTGGATGGCCGCGCCGCCGTTGAACTGGGCTCGGGCGCCAGCCTGGACCTGCTCGGTTCCGGCTTGGGCACGGTCGAAGGCCGTGGCGACGCCCACGCCGTGCTGATCAATTCGGGCGCCACCGCGCTGAACGTGCGCGGGGCGCATCTGGTGGTGAACGCCGCTGGCGCCCGTGGCAATGGCATTGAAAACGCCGGCGAAATTGCCGGCATCCAGCTGCTCAATACCACCATCGACGTCACCGACGGTATTGGTCTGCGCACGGGCGCCACCATCAACAAGGAAAATAGCGGCACCATCAACGTGGCCGGCGCGGGCGCCGGCATCGCCTTCCAGGCGGCCGACGGCAGCCAGATCGGCAGCAGCCTGGACCTCTCCGACTCGCAAGACTTGACCATCAAGGTCACCGGCGCAGGCGGGCGCGGGATCGTGGCCAATACCACGGGTACGGTCAACACCGCCGTCAATGTCGACATCCATAACGCGGCGGGCGGCTCGGCCCTGGTGCTGGGCAATGGCGTCACCTCCGTCGTCAACGGCGGCCGGCTGACCTCGACCAGCACGGTGGCGGCTACCGTCGCGACCAACAAGGTCAATGACTTTCTCAACACCGCTACCGGTTCCATCGTGGCCCCCAATGGGGCGGGGACGGCGCTGGCGTTCGACGACCAGTCCACTACGCTGGTCAATCTGGGTCGTATCGCCGGACTGGTCGACTTGGGGGCGGGCAGCAATATCCTGAACAACAACGGCACGATCGATGGCGATGTGGTGGCAGGCCTGGGCAACAACGCATTCAGCGAAGACGGCGGCACGATCACTGGCGAAGTCCGGTTTACCGGCGCAAGCGGTACCAATTCCTTGACGCTCACGAACGGCTCAAGCATCGGGTCCTTCCTGGGGTCGGGGGGCAGCGACACCGTCACGATACGGGGCGCGGGCAACCAGTTCACCTCGCTGTACGGCGGTACTGGCTACGCCCTCGCGGTGTTCGACAATGCCAGCTATACCCTCAGCGATAGCCAGGCTATTCGCGCGTTCGATGAGGTTTCCCTGCGCAATGTGTCGACGCTGACACTGCAGACTGCATTGATCGGCAAGCCGGCCCAGGGCGCGGCCATCTTCCTGGACGGCAAGGACACCACGCTGGCCATCAAGCCAGTCACGGCATCCGCCTTTACCCTGGGCAACGTACTGACCGGGACGGGCGTGGTTCAGGTCGATACCGGCGGCAGCCACGCCTTCGATTTCGCCAGCAGCGCGGGTACCGCCTTTACCGGCACGCTGGCGATGGACCGCGGCACTTTTGCCCTGGCCGGCGTCAATACGGCGGCGTTGTCGCACGCCACGTTGAAAATGGGGGCCAACAGCGTCACATCGGTGGGCAACGGCACGCAGTCGATCAGTGGCTTGACCTTTGACGGCGGCACGCTGATCTTCAACGCCACGTTGCCCGGCCAGGCCACCGCATCGGGCAGCATCAACGTCACCACGCTGGATGCCAGCGGCGCCGGCGCGGTGCGCGTCACGGTACCGGATAGCCTGGTGCTCAGTCCTCCCAACACCCCCAACGGCCTGAACCTGCTGGCGCAGGACGATGCCAACACCAGCCTCAAACTGGTCAATGCCGGCGCGGTGCTGGGCTCGGCCGGCGCGGTCGCGCTGCAGGACCAGAATGGCACGGCCATCACGTCGGCCCGAGAAATGGACTTCACCCAAGGCGGTGATGTCGTCGCCAAGGGCACCTACGACTTCCGCCTGACCACGGCGCCGGGCGATGGCCTGTACATCAACTACGGCTTGACGGCGCTGGCGCTGCAATCCGGCAAGACGCTGACGCTGGCCCAAGACACCGGCGCCACGGGTGCCGATGCCGACCTGTCGGCCAAGTTGTCGGGGTCGGGGGGCGTGTCCATCGATGCCCGCACCGGCGTGCTGTCGCTGTCCAATGCGGACAGCACCTACCAAGGTGAAACCGGCGTGGCCAGCGGCACCTTGCGGCTGGACGCCAGCGGCGCACTGGGCCAGACCAGCGCGTTGCGCATCGCCGCCAATGCCGCAGTGGACATGAACGGCAAGACGCAAGCCATCGGCACCCTGGCAGGCCTGGCGGACTCGTTGCTTGACCTGCACGACGGGGTGCTGACCATCGCCAACGGCGGTTCGTCCGCTGGCCGACTGGCGGGCGCGGGCGCCTTGAATCTGACGGGCGGCACGCTGACCGTGTTGGGCGCCAACACAGGCCTGTCCGCCCGCACCACCATCGACAGCGGTGCGTCCGCGGTGCTGAACAGCGGCGCGGGCCTGGGCAGCGGCGGCATCGCCAACGCCGGCACGTTGCAACTGAAAGGCGTAAACGGCGCCCTGGGCAATGCCTTGAGCGGCGCCGGCAGTGTCAAGCTCACCGACGCGGCCAACGTCACCCTCGCGGCCAACAACAGCGGCTTCTCGGGTAGCTTTGCCACCGACACCGGCACCACGCTGACCGCCACCCAGGCGGCCAACCTGGGCACGGCCAGCATCGCCAACGCCGGCACGCTGATTCTGGATGGCGCGGGCGCCTGGACGCTGGACAACGCCGTTTCCGGCACCGGCAATCTGGCCAAGCGCGGCGGTGGCACGGTCACGGTCGGCAGCAACCTGGCTTACACGGGCAAGACCTCGATCGAAGCGGGCACCCTGGTGTTCGGCGGGCCGGCACAGCCTGGGGTGACCCTGGGCGGCGCGGGCGCCGGCACGGTCACGGTGGCCGCTGGTGCAGCGCTGATCGGCGACGGCACCGTCAGCGGCGACGTGGTCAACGCTGGCTCGCTGGGCGTATTCAATGCCCTGGACAACCGCCGGTCGGCCACGCCGGGTACGCTGACGCTGGCCAATGGCCTGACCAACAGCGGCACCTTGTATGCAGCCGGCGGCGTGGTGGGCAATACGGTGCGCGTGGTGGGCAACTACGTGGGGCAGGGCGGTTCGATCGTGATGGCCGTCTTCAAGGGCGGCGACACCTCGGCGGCCGACAAGCTGGTGGTGGACGGCGGCAGTGCTTCGGGCGATACCGGGCTGGTCATCCGCCATGGGGGAGGTAGCGGCGCCATGACCACAGAAGGCATCCGCCTGGTGGAAACCGTCAATGGCGGCACGACTGACGCCAACGCCTTCCACCTGGATGCGCGCTCGGACGGCTACCGCCAGGGCGTGGGCTTGATCGCAGCCGGTGCCTATGACTATCGCCTGGCCCGCGGCGGCCAGGGTGGAACCGCGGACGACTGGTACCTGGTGTCGCACGTCTCGACCCTGCCGCCCTTGATCACGGTGGTTCCCCTGGTCCCGGGCCAGATCGTGGACCCGGGCCCGGTCGTGGATCCGGTTACACCCGCTCCGCAACCCGACGTCAAGGCCAACTACCGCCCCGAAGTGGGTGCCTACCTGAACAACAAGCTGGCCGCGTCCACGCAGCAGCAGCACTCGCTGCGCGACCGTATCGGCTACGCCCCGGGCGCCGACGGCAAGCCCGAACGCGCCGGTTGGGTGCGCATGGTGCGTGGCCAGGACAGCCGCGATGGCGCCGGCACCATCAAGGACACGTCCACCAGCTACCTGATCCACGGCGGCAGCGACCTGTTGCGCTTCTCGGTGGGCAAGGAAGGGTCGATGCGTGTGGGCGCCATGGCGTCTTACGGCACCAACAGCAGCCGGGCTCGCAGCAATGGGCTGAGCGCCAGCGGCAAGGTCGAAGGCTACAACGTCGGGGTCTATGGCACGTGGTTCGGCAATGCCGATATCCTGACCGGCCCGTACGTGGACACCTGGATGATGCTGGGCCGCTACGACAACACCGTCGACGGGCAGGGCCTGGCCAAGGAACACTACCGTTCGCGCGCCAGCTCGGCGTCGGTCGAAGCGGGCTACTCGTTCAAGCTCTACGACAACGGCACGCGTCAGCTTGCGTTGCAGCCGCAGGCCCAGGCGATCGTCACCCGCTACCAGGCGGGGGATCACCTGGAAAAGACCGGCACGCGCGTCAGCGATCCGTCGCAGACCAGCGTCACCACCCGGGTTGGCGTGCGCCTGCAAGGACGCATCGACAACGCCCAGGGCGTGGCGCAGATGCTGCCGTTCGCCGAACTCAATTGGTTGCGCGGCCCCGCCTCGCAGACGGTGCGCTTCGATGGCCAGGCGGTGCGCGAGCAACTGCCGGCCAACCGGGTGGAGCTGAAGGCCGGCCTGCAAGGCAATGTCACCAAGTCGCTGACGTTGTCCGGCAGCCTGGGGCTGGAAACCGGTGCCCGCAATTACCAGGATGCCAGCGGCCAGATCGGCGTGAAATACGCCTGGTAAGACCGCCGCGCCCGCCAGGGCGGCCAGGACAGGGACCGGCTTTGTGCCGGTCCTTTTTTTTGCCTGTTTCCGGTGCCAGGGGCCCGATCCGGCGCGGGGCGAGCGGCCCGAACCTAGGGTTAGTCCTCGTTTTCAGGGGATTGGCCAGGCGTAAAATTGGCTCATTAACTGGAACCAAGTCTCATTTTTTGGAACTTTATGGCCTCACTCGAAAACGCCGCCATCATCCTTCGCCTGATCAACCAGCTGCATCGCAAGGTCACGGTGACCGATCTGGTCGAGCATCTGGCCATGCCGAAAAGCTCGGCGTCGCGCCTGTTGGCGCAGATGAAGGACCTGGGGCTGCTCGAGCGTGAGGAAAGCACCCGCGCCTATGGCCCGGGCGTGATCATCCTGGAACTGTCGCGGCTGGTGCGCGAGACCACCACACTGTCCGCGCAGATGCAGGACGCCCTGAAACGGCTCAGCGCCCAAAGCGGCCATACCGGCTACATCTCGGTGCTGGAGGGCAGGGACATCATGGTGCTGCACGTGCAGCACGGCACCCATCCCCTGCGCGTCACCACCCACCCCGGCCACCGTTCGCCCAGCTGGGCCACGTCCACCGGCCGCGTGCTGCTGGCGCGCGACAGCGATGCGGACGTCGCCAAGCGGCTGGGCAAATCGCTGCCTTTCATTTCGGACAACGCGCCGCGCACCGTGCAAGACGTTCAGGCCCTGCTGCAGGGCGTGCGGGAATCGGGTTTTGCGGTGGCGATCAATGAAGCCATTCCCGGCGTGGCGTCCATCAGTTGCGCCGTGAGCGATCCGGTGTCGATGGAACGCTTTGCCATGTGTCTTTCCTTTCCGGCGGCGCAGGCCGATGCGGCCAGCGTCAAGGCGCTGGCCGCTGAGCTGCTCGCGGAAGCCTCCACCCTGGGACGGCTGGTTTGCGATCCGGCCTGGGGTTCTCCCGTTCCTGTCACTCAAGTGTGAGCACGATGATCAAGTCCACCCCCCAACCCGCCGTAGAGCCCCATCGCGCTTCGGCACACGAGGGCCCCCCGTCGCATCCCAGGGCACTATCGCTTTCCAATCTGATCCTGTTGGCCGCGCTGAGCGTGTTCGGCGCCGTGATCGGCATCCAGCTGATCGTCACGCTGGGCGTCACGCCCAATACCTCCATCATCGGCGCGCTGGTCGCGATGATCCTGTCGCGCATTCCGGTGCAGCTGCTGCGTTCGTACCGCTCGGTGCACGCGCAGAACCTGGCGCAGACCGCGATTTCCTCGGCCACCTTCGGCGCGGCCAACAGCCTGCTGCTGCCGCTGGCCATTCCGTATCTGCTGGGCCGCCCCGACATGGTGCTGCCGATGTTCCTGGGCGTGGGCCTGGCGATGCTGCTGGACGCCTACATGCTGTATCGCCTGTTCGGCAGCACGGTGTTTCCGGCCACGGGCGCCTGGCCGCCGGGCGTGGCGGCGGCCGAAGCCATCAAGGCCGGCGACCAGGGCGGCACGCAGGCCAAGCTGCTGGGCCTGGGCATCGTGGTGGGCACGGTGGGCTCGTGGTTCAAGATTCCCATGTCGGCGTTCGGGGTGGCCTTCATCGGCAACATCTGGGCGCTGGCCATGTTCGGCATCGGCTTGCTGCTGCGCGGCTATTCCGAACCGCTGTTCGGCGCCGACATCAGCAAGCAATACATTCCGCACGGCATGATGATCGGCGCGGGCCTGGTGGCGCTGGTGCAGGTGGTGATGGTGATGCGCAGCAAGTCCGGCCCCAAGGCCAGTGGCCCGACTGGCCCCAGCGTGGGCAGCAGCCTGCGGCTGGGCGGCGTGGGCTACATCCTGCTGTCCGCCGGCATTTCGCTGCTGGCGGGGTTGTATGCCGACATGTCGGTGCCGATGCTGCTGGGCTTCATTCTGTATGCCGCCTTTGCCGCCTTGGTGCATGAGCTGATCGTGGGCATCGCGGCCATGCATTCGGGGTGGTTTCCGGCGTTTGCCGTGGCGCTCATTACCTTGCTGCTGGGCCTGTTGATCGGCTTTCCGCCGCACGCGCTGGCGATTCTGTGCGGCTTCTCGGTCGCGACCGGCCCGGCCTTTGCCGACATGGGTTACGACCTGAAGGCCGGCTACATGCTGCGCGGCAACGGCGCCGACATGGCGCTGGAACTGGAAGGGCGCAAGCAGCAGCTGATCGCCGCCATGATCGCCTTTTTGATTGCCATTCCGGTGGTGTATTTCAGCTACGGCGCGCTGTTCGAGAGCGGCCAATTGCCGCCGGTGGCCAAGGTGTATGTCGCCACCATCAACGCGGGCGCCACCCCGGGCATCGCCCACATGCTGCTGATCTGGGCCATACCCGGCGCCGTCATCCAGTTGATCGGCGGCCCCAAGCGCCAGCTGGGCGTGCTGCTCGCCACGGGCCTGTTGATCGCCAATCCGCTGGCCGGCTGGGCCGTGGCGGCCGGCATCGTGCTGCGCCTCTTGATCGAGAAGGTCGGCGGCGAAAAGCACCGCAACCATATGGAAGTGTTTGCCGGGGGCATCATCGCCGGCGACGCCATCTTCAGTTTCTTCAACGCCACCATTACCTCGCATTTTGGCAAGAAGTGATTCCCCCTTCTTGTTGTCTTACCCAGAAAGGAACCCGTTGTGAGTCTTTCCCAAACCTTGCAGGCCTTTGAAGCGCTGGACAGCGCATACGCGTCCGGCGACACCGTGGCCAGGCTGCTGGCCCCGTACCCGAACGCCAGCGTCACCGTCACTCAGATCCGCGGCGCCAATGGCTCGACCGACTTCGTGCGCGTGGTCATTCCCGGCGCCCAGGGCAAGCGTGCCGGCGGTTCGGCGCCCACGCTGGGCATCGTCGGCCGCCTGGGCGGCATCGGCGCACGGCCCAGCCGCCTGGGCCTGGTGTCCGACGGCGACGGCGCCGTGGCGGCGGTGGCCGCCGCGCTGAAGCTGGCGCACATGCAGTCGCAGGGCGACGTGCTGGCCGGCGACGTGATCGTGGGCACGCACATCTGCCCCGATGCGCCCACCCGCCCGCACCAGCCGGTGGATTTCATGGATTCGCCCGTGGACATGAAGGCCATGAACGACCATGAACTGAGCGACGAGATGGACGCCGTGCTGTCGATCGACACCACCAAGGGCAACCGCATCATCAATCACAAGGGCTTTGCGCTGTCGCCCACCGTGAAGCAAGGCTACATCCTGCGGATGTCGGAAGATCTGCTGCGCATCATGGAAACGACCACGGGCCGCCCGGCCGCGACCTTTCCGATCTCGATCCAGGACATCACGCCGTACGACAACGGCGTCTACCACGTGAACAGCATCCTGCAACCGTCGGTGGCCACCTCGGCCCCGGTGGTGGGCGTGGCCATCACCGCAGAGACGGTGGTGCCCGGCTGCGGCACCGGCGCCAGCCACGAGGTCGACATTGCCGCGGCGGCCAAGTTCGCCGTGGAAGTCGCCAAGGAATTCACCCAGGGCAAGTGCCAGTTCTTCGACCGCGAAGAATTCGCCTTGCTGCAGAAACTGTACGGCTCGCTGGCGCATCTGCAGGGCGTCCAGGTCCAGAAGCACTGATACCGCGCTGATACGCAAGGAGCATCGCCATGTCCACCCCCGCCCAGCTGGGCACCATCACCATCGGGCAGGCGCCGCGGCCCGACATCACGCCGATTCTCGAGCAGCACTTGCCGCCCGGCGTGTCGTGCGTGCACGTCGGATTGCTCGACGGCCTGACGCGAGACGAGATCGAACAGCGCTATGCCCCCCAGGGCGACCAGCCCACGCTGATCACGCGGTTGCTGGACGGGTCGTCGGTGGTGGTGGACAAGGCCCGGATGCTTGAAGTGCTGAAGCAGAAAGCGGCGGCGCTGGCGGCCCAGGGGTGCCGTTACGTGCTGGTGCTGTGCACCGGCGCGTTCGATGATCTGGCGGCCGGCGATGCCTGGCTGATCGAGCCTGACCGCATCGTGTCGCCCACCGTGGCGGCGCTGGCCGGCGGGCGTCAGGTGGGGGTGATCGTGCCCTTGGCGTCGCAGATGGCGTCCGAGGCGCACAAGTGGCGCGCGCTGGAATACGCGCCATTGTGCGCCGCAGCATCCCCTTATGCGGAGGAAACCGCCTCACTGGCGCAGGCCGCGCAGGACCTGCGGCGCCAGGGCGCCCAGGTGCTGGTGCTCGATTGCATGGGGTTTGTCGAACGGCACCGGCAGGTGGCGGCCCAGGCCTCGGGCCTGCCGGTGATTCTGTCCAACGCGATCATTGCCCGGTTGACGGCGGAATTGCTGGGCTGAGGGGAGGGGGGGCGGACGTCGGGGACGATGCGAAATCGTTTCCCCGTTTGCCGTCGGAACTTTTGCGCCAGCGCGGTTACTCAAGCCAGCAGAAGCCGCCGTGGCGCGTCGCCCACGTGTGCGGCCTATGTCCCGGCCAATCGCGGCGAATCTCCCAGGAGGTAAAAGTGACGACTCAATCGACCCCGGCTCACGCCTTGTTGGCGCAGGAATTCGAAGAGGCAACCGGCCAGTCCTGGCCGGACGACGGTCAGGTGGCGCTGCGTGTGGACGACGACGTTGATCTGTCCGTCGAAATCGATTCGGACGCCGCCAGGCTGCTGGTGTCGGCCTCGGTGAATCGTGATGAAGCGTTATTGACGCCCGCGCAGTTGCGCCTGATCGCCACGGTGAGCACAAGCGCCATGGCCGATATCGGCGTGGCTATCGGTTTGCACCCGGTGTTCGAGCGGGCGGTGGTGGCGTGGTCGGCCGCGCTGGACGAGGTGCGCCCCGGCGTGCTGGCCGAACGCATGGCGACGCTGGCGGCTGCCGCAGCCCAGCTGGAGCAGCAACTGGTGGCACTGCGCGAAGCCCCCATCGAGCCGCTGCCCGATGGTCCGGTGCCGCTGGGCACCCAGATGTTGCGGGCATAGGGGGTAGCAGCCATGTACATGATCAATTCCCTGCTGACCAAAGGGACTGCCTGGAAGCAAGTGGCTGATGTCGCCACCAAGGGATCCGGGGTCAAGAGTTTCAAGAATGCGAACAAACTATCCAGCGAGATTACCCGCAAGCTATCCCTGAAAAATACGTTCCAGATGCGGGGCGCCGACGGGTACCGGGGAGCGTCTTTCCGGCTGAAGTCGGGGGTGTATGTCCAGAAGCGCGCATATACCCAGAATCACGGCCCGGAATTCATCCAGTTACCGCCGGGCGTCCTGTCCATCAAGTCTCCGAAGACGACGCTTCCTATCGTCTATGACGGGCCGGTCAGCCAGGCCGATGCGCGCGGCCAGGCGTCCCGCAGCCTGGCGGACTTGGCACAATCCACGCATCGGCTGCGGACCCGGACTGATGTGGGGGAGGGACCGATCACCGGGCCGCGCAGCACGGTGGAAGGATTGCGCGATGTCACAGACGCGGCATTGCCGGGGTGGTTGCAATCCCTTGGCGCCCTCGACGAACAGGGCGAACTGACTCCGCTGGGCCAGGCGGTGATGGACCATATCAACAAAGGTCTCTCTGACGACCCTGATGTGAACGCAGCGGTGCGGGCGCTGGGCAGCAAGCTGGCTGCGCCATTGCGCGAGGCCGGCATGAGCGACAAGGAGGCAGGAGCAAGACTGGCCGATCGCGTTCTGCAGGCCTGCCGCAATTTCGCCAACGAGCTGGGGCGTTCGCCACAGATGGCGCAGGACGCCGACCTCATCCATGCCGCGTTGGACAAAGCCGAATCGCTGCTGGCCGGCATCAAGGACAGCCTTGCGGGCGGAAAGGACCCCAGTGGCAAGGAAGTGCGCGCGCTCTACAACGTGATGAACAAACAAGTCAGCGCGAGCATTGAAATGGCGGGTCGCAAAGCGCTGACCCAATTGACCGACCTGCTGCCGTCCATGAGGGAAAAGCTGAACCTCACGATGGTGTCATCCGATGTGCGTTCATTGACACGTCATTTCGCCCGGCAGTTGGGCGATTCAACCATGATGGCCCTGACCACGGCGCGTGATTACCTGCATTCATTGAAGAGTCCGATGCCTTCCGGCCACGGCCCGCGTTTTCATGCGATCGCCAATAACGCGCTTGCCAAGCCGGGCGCCACGGTGGATTCCGTGCTGGATGACACGCAGGGGTCGGCCAAGCGCACCAATGCAGGCGTCAACCAGCGCTTTGATCCGGAGTCTCCCAAGCTTTGACCCGGCAAGGGGGGACAGGCCAGACCGAAGCCAGGCATGGCGTGCCCCCCCGGTAAACGCGGGAAGGGGGGCACCCCATGAATGCCGCTGCGCCTCAGCGTCCCGGGTAGACGCCCTGGAACGGCGTGTTGTCGGGCTCGCCGAAGTTGTCGGCATGGTAGTTGGCGGGGTCGGTGCGCATGCTGGACGTGCTGCTGCCCGACATGCCGCTGCCCGAACGGTTGCTGCCTGGCGAGCTGCCGCCAGACATGGTGCAGCCCGCAAGCAGGAAAGCCAGCGCAATGCCGGTCGTGGTCAAGAGTTTCATTGCAAACCTCCACAAAGACGCTTGCCGGAAAAACGGGCCGGCCAGGCCGGTTCCGCCTGCATCCACTCCGGCGTGCCACATGCGCGCCGGATGCGGGCGCGATGATGCCTGTCCGACCGGAGCCGCAAGCGGGCCGTCCGGCGGGCAGGCAGAAACGAGGGCAGGCACATCACCATCGCCTGGCGGGGCGCCGGGACCAGCCGGCGCGCGGGCTATCGCGGCGCATCCTGGAGGCGGGCCAGGCACGTCGGGCGACAGGCGATCTTCAGCATGTCTTGTGTTGGGAGGGAACAGCTTGTTGGGCAAGCCCGCAGCAATTGCCGTGCCCGGGGCGGGGCGAGGGGCGGCGGGACGGGCTTGTCCGAGCCATTTTCCTCCCGCCCAGGTGACTCGTCCACGGCTATTTCGGATAAATTCGTACACGCCCAAGGCACCTTGGGCCCATCCGCCTGGAGCACCGCTTGAACCCGATCCCGCGCCCGACCTCTGATCTGCCCCGTAACCTGCTGGTCATCGTCATCCTGCTGGCCCTGATGATCGGCAGCCTGTATGTACTGAAACCGTTCCTGTTCGGACTGATCTGGGCCACCACCATCGTGGTGGCGACCTGGCCGGTGATGCTGGCGATCCAGCGGCGCTGCGGCGGGCGGCGCTGGCTGGCCACGCTGGCGATGCTGGTGGTGCTGCTGGTGGTGATCGTGCTGCCGCTGTACCAGGCGATTTCCACCCTGGCGCTGCACGGCGGCGCCATCATGACCGCCATCAAGAGCCTGCCCGACTACGCCCTGATGGCGCCGCCGGGGTGGGTGCGCAGCGTGCCGCTGGGCGGGCCGCGTATCGCGCAGGAATGGCAGGCGCTGGCCGATGCCGGCGCGGGCGGCCTGCTGGCGCGGCTGGAACCCTACGTGACCCTGGCGGCCAAGTGGCTGCTCAGCAACGCGGCCATCGTGGGCGTGTTCGTCATGCACATGCTCATCACCATCGTCATCGCGGGCATCCTGTATTTCCAGGGCGACGTGGCGGCCAATTTCGTGCAGCGTTTCGCCAACCGGCTGGCGGGGCACCGGGGGGTGGCGGCCGTGCGCCTGGCGGGCCTGTCGATCCGCGCGGTGGCGCTGGGCATCGTGGTGACCGCCGTGGTGCAGTCGGCGCTGGGCGGACTGGGCTTGTGGATTGCCGGGGTGCCGGCCGCCGGCATCATCACGGCCCTGATGCTGATGTTGTGCCTGGCGCAGCTGGGGCCTTTCCTGCCGTTGCTGGGCGGGGTGGTGTGGCTGTTCCAGAACGAGATGAAGCTGGCAGCCGTGATGCTGCTGGTGTGGGCCGTGCTGGTGACGATGCTGGACAACCTGCTTCGTCCCATGCTGATCAAGCGCGGCGTGAACCTGTCGATGCTGCTGATCCTGGCCGGGGTGCTGGGCGGCATGTTCGCGTTCGGCATCGTGGGGCTGTTCATCGGCCCGGTGATCCTGGCCGTGACGTCGACACTGCTCAAGGCCTGGGTCGACGAAGTGCCGCCGCCCGACGCGGACGCGCCGGCCACGCTGAAGCATCCGACCGAGCTCTGAGCGCGGGCCTGGGCCCCGCGCCACCGCAAGCTGGTGCAATTCTTATCGGCGCGGGCGGCTTATCCTTGGCATAGACGACAACCCCGCCACCAGGAGCCGCCCGTGACGCCCGACCCCTCGCAACCCTTCGATTGGCGCAGCGCCGTGGTGGACCCCGCGCCCTTGGCGCCCGAGGGATTCCGGTCGCTGGTCACCCCGACCAGCCGCGGTTCGACCACGCTGTTCGAGCGCGCCGCCGATCTGCGCGACGATTGGGATGCCGAAAAGTCCCCCTATACCTATGGCTTGCACGGCACGCCAACGGTGCTGGAACTGGGGGCGCGCATCGCCCGCATCGAACAGGGCCGCCACTGCTTCATCACGCCGGGCGGGCAGGCGGCCATCGCCTTGATCTACCTGGCGTTCTGCGGCGCGGGCGACCACGCCTTGCTGCCCGAGACGGCCTATGGCCCCAACCAGGGGCTGGCCGGCGGCCTGATGCAACGCCTGGGTGTCGAGGTGGAAACCTACGACCCGATGATCGGCGCGGGCATCGCGGCGCTGATCCGGCCCAATACCCGGCTGGTCTGGTGCGAAAGCCCCGGCTCGGCCACGATGGAAATCCAGGACGTGCCGGCGATTGCGGCGGCCGCGCACCGGGCGGGCGCCGTGGTGGCGCTGGACAACACCTATGCGGCGGGCGTGCTGTTCGACGCCTTCGCGCACGGCGTGGACGTGACGATGCAGGCGCTGACCAAGTACATCGGCGGCCATAGCGACCTATTGCTGGGGTCGGTGACCTGCCGCGACGAGGCGCATTACCGGGCGCTGGGCGAAGCCCGCAATTTCCTGGGCATGGCGGCGTCGCCGGACGATTGCAGCCTGGCGCTGCGCGGCCTGCAGACGCTGGCGGTGCGGCTGGACCAGCTGGAACGCAGCACGCTCGAGGTCGCCCAATGGCTGGCCGCAAGGCCCGAGGTGCAGACGGTGCTGCATCCGGCGCTGCCATCCTGCCCCGGCCACGAGATCTGGCGGCGCGACTTTACCGGGTCGGCCAGCGTGTTTTCGATCGTGCTGGGGCCGCAGCCGAGCCGCGCGCAGATCGAGGCCTTCGTGGACCGCTTGCGGCTGTTCAAGATCGGCTACAGCTGGGGCGGCGTGACCAGCCTGGTTGCGCCGTACTTCAAGCTGCGGCGCACGGTGCGGCCGTATGGCGACCGGCTGGTGCGGCTGAACGTGGGGCTGGAACCGGCGCCACTGCTGATCGCGGACCTGGAGCAGGCGCTGTCGGCGTTGGCTTGAGGCGGGTTCTGCGTACGGGCCGCGCGGCCAGGGGAAAGCGCGTAACATTCTGGCCTTGGGGCCGCCGTGAATGCACGGCTTGCGTGATTCAGGTCTGCATCAACGCCCCCGTTTCGCCTTTTCCGCAGTGTCCAAGATGACGATGTTTCCGCTGAATTCCTCTACGCCCCGTCCCGCGCTTTCCCGCCTTGCCTTCGTGACCCTCACGCACTCGGGAGGCCGGCCATGAGCGAGAGCGTCCGCCTGGCCAAGCGGCTGGCCACCGAACAATCGTGCTCGCGCGGCGACGCCGAACGCTATATCGAAGGCGGCTGGGTGGCCGTGGATGGCAAGGTGGTGGAAGAACCGGGCTTTCGCGTCGGCGCCAACCAGACGGTGAGTTTGCTGGCCGGCGCCAAGCTGGAAGACATGCGGCCGGTGAGCGTGCTGGTGCACAAGCCGGCGGGCCTGTCGGCATCCGACCCGCAGGAATCCGCACTGGACTTGATCGTGCCCGCCAACCTGATGCCGGGCGACCGCTCGGGCCTGCGTTATCTGAAGCGCATGTTCAACGGCCTGAAGCTGGCGACGCCGCTCGAGCGCGCAGCCAGCGGGCTGGTGGTGTACACGCAGGAATACGCGGTGTCGCGCAAGCTGATCGAAGAGGGCCGGCACGTCGAACAGGAATACATCGCCCAGGTGCGCGGCACGCTGGACGCGGCCGGCTTGGCGCGCCTGCAACGCGGCCTGGCCTACGAGGGCCGGCCCGCCACGCCGATGAAGGTCAGCTGGCAGAACGAAACCCACCTGCGCTTTGCGCTGAAGACGCCGGCGCTGGGGTTCATCGAATACGTCTGCGACACCGCCGGGCTGCAATTGCTGGGGCTGCGTCGCTTGCGTATTGGCCGCCTGCCGATGGCGGGGCTGGCGGTGGGGCAGTGGCGTTATCGGTTGGAATACGAGCGGTTCTAGGCCCTTCCAGGCCTCGAAAGACTTCAAGTGAATTCTCGGATAACTTCACGTGAATTCTCGAATGACTTCATGTGGTTTCTCGAATAGCTTCAAGTGGATTCTGGAATAACTTAGTGTTTGCATTAAGTTTATTGTTTAAGTAATTGATAAATAAGAATAAATAGAATTTAAAAGGACGCTGCATGCCCCGCTCGCCCGGCCGTTCGTCGCCCGCTTTCAACCCGCACCGCCGCAGCGTGTTGCGCGCGGTGGGCGCCATGGGCTTGTCGGGCCTGGCGCTGGCGGGCTGCGCCACCCGTTCGCCGGGCCGCGACGAAGGCGAGCAGACCGCACCCGGCGACTTGTCGGCCAGCCAAACGGGCCAATCCCTGTCCAACGCCGCTCCCCGGCGTGACGGCCCGGTACCGGCCTTGCGGCCCGGCGGCCGCGTGGCCATCGTGGCGCCCGCGTCGGCCGCCGATGGCGCGGCGTTCGAAGCAGCCGACTGGTTGCAGGCCCGGGGCTTCGAAGCCCAGATCATGCCCGCGGCGCTGACCCGCAGCGACGCACCGTTCGAGTACCTGGCCGGCGACGATGCCGCCCGGCTCAATGACCTGCACGCGGCGTTTGCCGACCCGGCGATTGGCGCGGTGTGGTGCCTGCAAGGCGGTTTCGGTTCGTGGCGCATTGCCGACAAGCTGGATTTCGGCCTGCTGCGCAAGCACCCCAAGCCCTTCATCGGCTATAGCGACATCACCGCGCTGCACCTGGCCATCCAGAAACAGGCCGGTTTCGTGACCTTTCACGGGCCGATGCTGGCGCAGGACTTGCTCGCCGGCAAAGCCGAACCCACCGCCAGCCACGTGCTGGCCATGGTGGGCGGGCA
Source organism: Achromobacter sp. DH1f (assembly GCF_000633435.1). NCBI lineage: Bacteria > Pseudomonadati > Pseudomonadota > Betaproteobacteria > Burkholderiales > Alcaligenaceae > Achromobacter > Achromobacter sp. DH1f. Next base: position 26,938 of record NZ_AYMF01000023.1, read on the forward strand.
GATCGGGCAGGGCGCCTGGATCGATGCGCCTCCGGAATCGAACCCGGTGGTGCTGGCGCCCGGTGTGGCCACGGGCCGCCTGGTGGGCGGCAACCTGGCGCTGATCGCCGCGACCATCGGCTCGCGCCACGAGATCGCCACGCGCGACGCGATTCTGTTCATCGAAGACGTCAACGAGGCGCTGCCGCGCATCGACCGCCTGCTGTCGCAATTACGCGCGGCCGGTAAATTCGACCGCATCAAGGGCGTGCTGGTGGGCAATTTCACTCGCCTGGGGCTGCCGGGCGGCGATGCGGCGGGGCAGTTTCAGCTATTTCCGCTGTTGCAGGAACAATTCCAGGCGCGCGGCATCCCCGTGCTGGCGGCCTGGCCCAGCGGCCATGGCGATCCCAACCTGACGCTGCCCCTGGGGGCGCTGGTGACGCTGGATACCCAGCGCCGCGGGCTGCGGCTGGAGCAGCCGGTGGCGGTGTAGGCGCACCGGTATGGCCGGGTCAGCCGCCAAGGGTTGACCCGCGATGGCGCGTCGCGGCGGCACCGGCTTGGTGCCAACCCCCTTGCCGTGGCATTATTTTCATTCGCACCGCGTTTGCCGCGGCGGCATTTCCCTCCGTACGGCGCAACCTGCGCATCCCGCCAGGGCTTGGCACGCTAGTTGCTAGCAGTAACGTCACAGACGGTCATCAAGATAAGCGCAAAGCCGGCAGCTGCCCAAGACAGGCAGGGCCGGCGTGATCTTGCAAAGGAGACGTTCGTGAGGCATCTCGTCAAGCACGTTACCCGTTACCGCTATGCCGCGCCGGTCAGCTACAGCATCCAGACCCTGCGGCTGACGCCCCGGCTCGACGACCATCAGCGCGCCTTGCGCTGGCACATCCAGGCGCCCGGCGACATCCAGGCCCAGGTCGACGCCTACGGCAACGTGGCGCACACCCTGATCCTGAACCGGCGCCACCGCGAGGTCGAGATCCAGGTCACCGGCCAGGTCGAGATCGAACCGCGGGCCCAGGGCCACGTCGGTCAGGAAGACCACCGGCTGCCCGTGCACGTGTACTGCGTGCCCACCGCGCTGACCCACGGCGACGACGCCGTGCGCGGCTTCTCGGGCCGGGTGTTGCCGCGCGGCCTGTCCACCCCTGAAGATGCGTTGTCGCTGGCCGAAGCCATCTGCGACCGGGTGGTGTACGCCCCCGAGGACGAGACGGCGGGGGGCGAGCCTTCGGGCGCCGCCCAGGTGCTGGCGCTGGGACGAGGCGGCAGCCGCGACCAGGCCCATCTGTTCCTGGCCTGCGCCCGGGCCTGCGGCACCCCCGCGCGCTATGTCAGCGGCTACCTCTACACCCAGGAAGACCAGGCCGTGGCCCATGCCTGGGCCGACATCTGGCTGCCCGAGCCGGGCTGGGTCAGCGTGGACGTGACCCACCGCCGCTTTGCGTCGGACCGGCACTGCCGGCTGGCGGTGGCGCGCGACCATGATTCGGCCTCGCCGGTGCGCTGGCTGCACGGGCAGGGCGCGGACATGTCCACCCAGATTTCCGTGACGATGCAAGCCGGCGCCTGAACGCACGCGATTTCCCGCTTTCCCCATTTTTTGCGGCATTCAATCCGCGCCTGGCCGGGCGACCGATCACCGGCCAGGCGCGTTTCAGTATCCCGGCCCCAGGCCCGGTCTTCGGAGAAGGCAGTGACGATCCACGTAGCGCTCAAGCATGTGACGCAGTACCGATACGACCGGCTGGTGGGGCTGTCCGCCCAGGTGTTGCGGCTGCGGCCGGCGCCGCATAGCCGCACCCCGATCCTGTCGTATTCGCTGAAGGTCGAACCGGAAAACCACTTCATCAATTGGCAGCAGGACCCCTTTGCCAACTACCTGGCGCGGCTGAATTTTCCCGACAAGACCCGCGAATTCAAGATCACGGTGGACCTGGTCGCCGAAATGGCGGTGTACAACCCGTTCGATTTCTTCCTGGAACCGGGCGCCGAGGAATACCCGTTTGACTACGACGACGGGCTGGCCCGCGAACTGGCGCCGTACCGGGTGCGTGACGAGGCCACGCCGCGCTTTGTCGATTTTCTGGAACGGGTGGACGTGCGGCATCAGCGCACCGTGGATTTCCTGGTGGGCCTGAACCGCCAGATTCACCAGGAAATCAAGTACTTGATCCGCATGGAGCCGGGCGTGCAGACGCCCGAGGTGACGCTGACCCGCAACGCCGGCTCGTGCCGCGATTCGGCCTGGCTGCTGGTGCAGGCGCTGCGCCACCTGGGCCTGGCGGCGCGTTTCGTGTCGGGCTACCTGATCCAGCTCAAACCCGACGTGAAGGCGCTGGACGGCCCCGGCGGCGCGGAAAGCGACTTCACCGACCTGCACGCCTGGTGCGAGGTCTACCTGCCCGGCGCGGGCTGGATCGGGCTGGACCCGACCTCGGGCCTGTTGGCGGGCGAAGGGCACATTCCCCTGGCCGCCACGCCCGAGCCCGGCAGTGCGGCGCCGGTGACGGGCGCGGTGGACGAGGCCGAGGTCGAATTCACCCACACCATGGAAGTGACGCGCATCTTCGAATCGCCGCGCGTGACCCAGCCGTATTCCGATGACCAGTGGCAGGCGATCCGCGACCTGGGCCTGCGCATCGACGACCGGCTGGACCAGATGGACGTGCGCCTGACCATGGGCGGCGAGCCGACCTTTGTGTCGGTCGAGGACCGCGAAGGCGCCGAATGGAACACCGCGGCGCTGGGGCCGACCAAGCGCGGCTATGCCGTGGCACTGTTGAACCGGCTGCGCGAACGCTACGGCGCCAACGGCTTTCTGCACTTCGGCCAGGGCAAGTGGTATCCGGGCGAACAACTGCCGCGCTGGGCGCTGTCGATCTACTGGCGCGAAGACGGCCAGGCCTGCTGGCAGGACCCGGCGCTGTTCGCCGACGAACGCGAACGCAGCCGCTACGGTGCCGCCGACGCGCGCCGCTTCATGGGCGCGCTGTGCGCGCGGCTGGGGCTGGGTGATGAATACATCGTGCCGGGCTACGAGGACGTCTTCTATTACCTGTGGCGCGAGCGCCGCCTGCCGGTCAACGTCGACCCATTCGATTCGCGGCTGGACGACGAGATGGAACGCGCGCGCCTGCGCCGCGTGTTCGAGGCCAGGCTGGACAGCGTGACGGGCTATGCGCTGCCGGTGCGCCGGGGCGACGGGCCGGATCTGGACGGACCAACCTGGGTGTCCGGCCCCTGGTTCCTGCGCGATGAACGCATGTATCTGTTCCCGGGGGATTCGCCCATGGGCTACCGGCTGCCGCTGGATTCGCTGCCCTGGGTGGCCGAGGCCGATGCGCCGGTGCTGCTGGAGCGCGATCCGTTCGAGGCGCGGCGGGCGTTGCCGGCCGCGGCGCCGCTGCGGATGCAGCCGTGGACCGGAGGGGCGGCGGGCAGGGACGCCGGCCAGGGCAACGGTCCGCGCGGGAACGGACAGGCGGCCACGGGCCAGGCAGGCGATGCCAGCCCGGCCACGGGCACTGACCCGAACGGCAACGCCGGCCGCAGCCCCGACAAGTTCGAGTCCGCCGCCTGGGTCACCCGCACGGCGCTGTGCGTCGAGGCCCGCGCCGGGGTGCTGTACATCTTCATGCCGCCCTTGCAGCGCCTGGAGGACTACCTGGACCTGGTGATGCAGGTGGAGGCCACCGCCCGCGACCTGTCGGTGAAGATCGTGATGGAAGGCTATCCGCCCCCGCGCGATCCGCGCTTGAAGGTGCTGCAGGTCACCCCCGACCCCGGCGTGATCGAGGTCAACATCCACCCGGCGTCCAACTGGACCGAACTGGTGGACCATACCGAATTCCTCTACCAGGCGGCGTTCGAGACGCGCCTGTCGACCGAGAAGTTCATGGCCGACGGCCGCCATACCGGCACCGGGGGCGGCAACCATTTCGTGCTGGGCGGCAAGACGCCGGCCGACAGCCCGTTCCTGCGCCGCCCCGACGTGCTGGCCAGCCTGTTGGCGTACTGGGTCAACCATCCGTCCTTGTCGTACCTGTTTTCGGGGCTGTTCATCGGCCCGACCAGCCAGGCGCCGCGCATCGACGAGGCCCGCAACGATCAGGTCTACGAGCTGGAACTGGCCTTCCAGGAAATCCACAAGCGCTGCCGGGAGCAGGGCGCCCAGGTGCCGCCCTGGATGGTGGACCGGGCGCTGCGCAACATTCTGGTGGACGTGACGGGCAACACCCATCGGTCTGAATTCTGCATCGACAAGCTCTATTCGCCCGACGGCCCCACGGGCCGGCTGGGCCTGTTGGAGCTGCGCGCCTTCGAAATGCCGCCCCACGCCCGCATGAGCCTGGCGCAGCAGTTGCTGCTGCGCGGGCTGGTGGCCCATTTCTGGAAAACCCCCTATACCGCCGGGTTGACCCGCTGGGGCACCGAACTGCACGACCGCTTCCTCTTGCCGGCTTTCGTGAAGATGGATTTCGCCGATGTGATGGCCGATCTGAACGAGGCCGGCTATGCCTTTGACGCGGCCTGGTTCGCGCCGCATTTCGAGTTCCGCTTTCCGCTGTTCGGCGACGTGGCCGCGCGCGGCATCCACCTGGAACTGCGCGGCGCGCTGGAACCCTGGCATGTGATGGGCGAAGAAAGCTCGTCGGCGGGCGCGGTGCGCTATGTGGATTCGTCACTGGAACGGCTGGAAGTCCGGGTGACCGGGCTGAACGGCAGCCGCCACGTGGTCACCGTCAATGGTCGCACGCTGCCGTTGCAGCCGACCGGCACGGTGGGCGAGTACGTGGCCGGGGTGCGCTACAAGGCCTGGTCGCCGCCGTCGGCGCTGCATCCGACCATCCGCGTGCACGCGCCGCTGACCTTCGACATCGTCGACACCTGGAACCAGCGGTCGCTGGGCGGCTGCCGCTACCACGTGGCGCATCCGGGCGGGCTGAACCCCGAGAGCTTCCCGGTCAATGCCTACGAAGCCGAAAGCCGCCGCCTGGCCCGTTTCGAAAGAATCGGCCATACGGCGGGCCGGCTGGACCCCGAGCCGGCCCGACCCAGCCGGGAATTTCCGTTCTCGTTGGATTTAAGGCACGATTGACGCCTCTGGTCACCCGATTTCGACGCGCATGCCGCAATTTCTCTTCCAGACGGACCCGTCCCAGGACGCGGTCTCGCTGGCAGTCCACGCCGCCCTGGCCGCCCGGCCGGGGCACTATGACGAACTGCGGGCGCCGGCCGACGCGCCCGGCGCCACCCGGTTGCGCGACCCCTGGCCCCGGTTCTTCGAACTGCTGGGCACCGACGGCTTTGCCGACCTGGACCGCCGCGCCGACGGCGTGGCCCGGCAGATCCGCGAAAACGGCATCACCTACAACATCTACGCCGACGCCAACGGCCCGACCCGGCCGTGGTCGCTGGACCTGCTGCCGTTCATCATCGACGACCAGGACTGGGCCACGATCGAGCAGGGCCTCTCGCAGCGCGCGGCGCTGCTCAACCGGGTGCTGGCCGACGTCTACGGCACGCAGGAACTGCTGCGCGAAAACCTGCTGCCTCCGGCCCTGGTGCAGGGCCATCCCGGCTACCTGCGGCCGCTGCGCGGGTACCTGCCGCCGGGCGGCACCTACCTGCACATTGCCGCGTTCGACCTGGCGCGGGCCAGCGACGGCGGTTGGCGGGTGGTGTCGCAGCGCACCCAGGCGCCGTCCGGGCTGGGCTACCTGCTGGAAAATCGCCTAACCGTGTCGGGCCTGTTTCCCGAGGCCTTCAAGGAACTGCGCGTGCAGCACCTGGCCAGCAGCTACCGCCGGCTGATGGACATGCTGTACCGCCTGAGCCCGGCGGCGGCCCCCGGCACCGCCCGCATCGTGCTGCTGACCCCCGGCCCCTACAACGAAACCTATTTCGAGCAGACCTACCTGGCGCGCTACCTGGGCGTGACCCTGGTGGAAGGCAGCGACCTGGTGGTGCGCGACAACCTGCTGTTCCTGAAAACGCTGCACGGGCTGGAACGGGTGCACGCGGTGCTGCGGCGGCTTGACGACGATTTCTGCGACCCGCTGGAGCTGCGGTCCGACTCTACGCTGGGCGTGCCCGGGCTGCTGCAGGTGATGCGCGCCGGCAACGTGCTGGTGGCCAATTCACTGGGCACGAGTTTCCTGGAATCACCGGCCATCAATGGCTTTCTGCCCGCCATCAGCCGCCGGCTGCTGGGGCAGGACCTGCTCTTGCCGTCGCTGCCGTCGTGGTGGTGCGGCGAGGCCGCGGCGCGCGAACAGGTGCTGGCCGACCTGCCGGGGGCGGTGGTCAAGGCCACGTACCCGGGGCATGCTCGCGGCGGCTTCGAGCCGGTGATCGGTGGCGCGGTGTCGCCGGCCGAGCGCGACGCGCTGCGGACCCGCATTGCCGAGCAGCCGGACGCCTACACCATCCAGCAGTACCTGCCGCTGTCGCAGGCGCCGACCTGGGCGGCGGGCCACATCGTGCCACGCGCGGCCATGCTGCGGGTCTTTGCCATTGCCGACGGGGCGGGGGGGTGGCACATGCTGCCGGGCGGCCTGACCCGCATCGCCAGCCGCGAGCAGCAGATCGTGTCGATGCAGCGCGGCGGCAGCAGCATGGATACGTGGGTCACCACCCGCGGGGCGGTCGATACGTTTTCGATGCTGCCGGCCAAGCTACGGCCCGAAGACCTGGCCCACAGCCACCGGCCGGTATCCAGCCGCGCGGCCGAAAACCTGTTCTGGATGGGGCGCTACACCGAGCGCGCCGAAAACGACGTGCGCCTGGCGCAGGTGACGCTGACCTGGCTGAACAGCGACGACGACAACGCCCGCGACCTGTTCGAGGCCGTGTCCACGCTGTGCCGGCGCAGCGGCCTGATGCCGCTGGCACCCACCTTGTCGGTGCGCATGTTCGAACACACCCTGGTGGCCGAGCTGGCCGCCGATGGCGGCGGGCTGGCGCGCAACCTGGCCGCGCTGTCGTTTGCCGCGGGCCAGATCCGCGACCGCCTGTCGCCCGACCACTGGCGCCTGGTGGTCACGGCCGCCGGCTGCCTGGAAGGCCTGGCGGTCGACCCGCAGGCGGCCCTGGCGGACGAAGGCTTCGCGGTGTCCGCGCCCGACGTGGTGGCGGCCCTGAAACGCCTGGGCACGCAGCTGTCGGCCATCACGGGGTCGCAGACCGACCGCATGACGCGCGACGATGGCTGGCGCCTCTTGACCCTGGGCCGCCAGCTGGAACGCCTGTGCGCGATGGCCAATCTGCTCAGCGCGCTGTTCCGGCGCAACGCGGTGCTGGGCGACAGCGCCTTTGGCCTGCTGCTGGACCTGTTCGACAGCACCATTACCTATCGCGCCCACTACCCGGGCCGCCAGGAAATTCCCGCCTTGCTGAACCTGCTGGTGCTGGAACCGGCCAACCCGCGGTCCATCGCCTGTGTGCTGGGCGTGCTGCGCAAGGAACTGGCGCGCCTGCCGGGGGCGGCCGACGGCCCCGGCGCGGCGCTGGCCGACCTGTTGCCCGTGCTGGCCGAGGGCGGCGCGGCAGGCACGGCGCTTGCGGCCTTGTGCGAACGCGACGGCCAGGGCCGCTACCAGGCCTTGCTGGACCTGGCCGCGCAGCTCGATGCCGCCGCCAGCGCCTTGTCCAACGACATCAGCCGCCGCTATTTCAGCCATGTGTCCGTCCGCGACCAGACGCTGACGGCGTGACCGCGATGTTGCCACCAGAACCGTTGCTGCCCGATCGCTGCCGACTGACCCCGAGACCGCCGCCATGACCTTGCCCGACTCGTCCGACGCGTCCCAGACCCTGGGTGTCAGCCACGTCACCGCTTACCGCTACGAAGCGCCCGTGGAACTGGCCCACCACCTGTGCTACCTGCGGCCGCTGCACGACGCCTGGCAGCAGGTGGACGACTACACGCTGGCCATCACCCCCGCACCGGCCGACTACGCGGAATCGCTGGACGTCTTCGGCAACCGCCGCGCCACTTTTGCGTTGTATGCGCCGCACGAGGCGCTGACGGTGCGCGCCACCAGCCAGGTCACCGTACGCCCGCGCTTTGACGGCCTGGACCCGGCGGCCACCGCCCCCTGGGAGGCCGCGGCCGAACGCCTGCGCTACGACGCGGGCGCCGACTACGCGCCGGAGGGCGAATTCGTGTTTCCGTCGCCCTACGTGCCGCTGCACGGCGAACTGCGCGACTACGCGCTGGTGTCGTTCACGCCGGGCCGGCCGATTGCGCTGGCGGCCATCGACCTGATGCATCGCATCCATCACGATTTCACCTACGATCCGGCCCATACCCAGGTGTCCACCCCCATCCTGGATGCGTTTCGCCAGCGGGCCGGGGTGTGCCAGGATTTCGCCCACGTCATGATCGGCTGCCTGCGCGCCATCGGCCTGCCGGCGCGCTATATCAGCGGCTACCTGATGTCGCAACCGCCCCCGGGCCGTCCGCGCCTGATCGGGGCCGATGCGTCGCATGCCTGGGTGTCGGTGCATTGCCCGGGCTTGGCGGCCAACGGCGGCTGGCTGGACCTGGACCCCACCAACGACCTGGTGCCGGGCGTATCTCACGTGGTGCTGGCCCAGGGCCGCGACTATGGCGACGTGACGCCGCTGCGCGGGGTGATCCGCGGCGGCGGCCATGAATTGCGTGTGCAGGTCACGGTGGCGCCGTTGGCGGAATTCCCGACCGAGCCGGCGCCGCCCTTGTTTCCGGAGGCCGACGCATGACCTATTTCTTCGATGCCCTGCGGCGCCAGCTCAGCACGCCCGGCCGCCAGCGCCAACGCCCGCGGCACGCCCGCGCCAAGGCGTTCCAGTGCGTCTGCGGCCAACAGATCTTCTTTGGCAATACCGAATGCCTGAACTGCCACCGGGCGCTGGGTTTCGACCCCAAGCGCGGCCACGTGCTGGCGCTGGACCCGGGCAAGACGGAAGGCGTGTGGGCCGAAGCCGGCCGGGTGCGGGGCAGGGCCTTCAAGCGCTGCGGCAACTTCGCCACGCCGGCCCTGTGCAACTGGCTGCTGCCGGCCACGTCCGCCGAGTCGCTCTGCCTGGCGTGCAGCCTGAACCGCACCATTCCCGACCTGTCGATCGCCGAGAACGGCCCGCTCTGGTTCAAGGTGGAAGCCGCCAAGCGCCAGCTGATCGCGCAATTGATGACGCTGGGCCTGCCGATCCGGCGCTCGCAAGAGCCGGGTGACGGCGGCCTGGCGTTCGACCTGCTGGCCCCGGGGCCGGACGGCGCGCCGTTGCTGACCGGGCACAACCAGGGCCTGATCACCATCAATATCCTGGAAGCCGACGACGCCTACCGGGTGCAGGTGCGTGAATCCATGCATGAACCTTATCGCACGCTGCTGGGGCATTTTCGCCACGAGATCGGTCATTTCTACTGGGACCAGCTGGTGGCCGGCGGCGACTGGCTGGAACCCTTTCGCCAACTGTTCGGCGACGAACGCGCCGACTACGCCCAGGCGCTGCAGCGCAATTACGAACAGGGGCCGCCCGCCGACTGGGCGCTGCACTTCATCAGCACGTACGCGTCGTGCCATCCCTGGGAAGACTGGGCCGAGACCTGGGCCCACTACCTGCACATGATGGATACGCTGGACACCGCCATCAGCTTTGGCGTCACGCGCATGGCGGTGGAGCAGGCCTACGAGCCCTTTACCCGGATATCGCTGTACGACCAGGACGACCCCGAGGGCCAGGGCTTCCTGGACCTGGTCAATGCCTGGGTGGCGCTGACCGGGGTGCTCAACGAGCTGTCGCGCAGCATGGGGCAGCGCGATTTCTACCCCTTCGTGCTGCCGGGCGAGGTGGTGGGCAAGCTGCAGTTCGTGCACCGGGTGGTCAAGGGCGCGGCGCGCTGAAAGGCTGGTGGCCCCGACCGCCCGGATCCGTCCAGGCGCCGGGCAGGGTTCAGATCCGCCGCGCCTGCCACTCGCCCTTGCCGGCGGCGCTGCCGCTGATGGTGGTGCCGTTCACTTCGCCCGTGTAGCGCACGCCGTCGGCCGTGAACGAGATCGTGCGGCCGTCCATGCGGGCGTCCGAAATCTCGCTGGACCCCAGCTTGCCGGTCAGCCTCTGGTACTGCTGTTCCAGCCGCAGCGTCTGGCCGGCCACGTCCCATTGGCCGTCGACCTTGGCCGGCACGATCCACAGCAAGGCGTTGCAGTAGGTCTGGCAGGCCTCGGTGATGGTCTCGGACGCATCCGGCTCCCAGTCGCCCATGCGGAAGGTGTTGGACACGATGCGGGTGCCCGGTTCCAGTTGCAGCAGCCGGGGGCGCAGCTTTTCGTTGATGGTCGACAACAGGAACATGGTGATCACGTCGGCCTGCGACAGGTCGGTCTCGAACAGGTCGGCCACCTCGAAGGTGGCGCGGCTGGCCACGCCGGCCTGGGCCGCGTTGCTGCGCGACAGCGTGACCAGGTCCGGGTTGTATTCGATGCCCTTGGCGGTCAGGCCACGCTGGGCGGCGGTGATGACGGTGCGGCCGTCGCCCGAGCCCAGGTCCATCAGGCGGTCCTGCGGGGTGACGGCGGCCATGTCCAGCATCTTGTCGACCAGGGTCTGGGGCGTGGGCACCCAGATGACGTCCTTGCCCTCCTGGCCCACGTCGGGCACATAGGCGTCGGACTTGGCCTCGGGGGTGGCGGCGACCGATTTCGCAGGGGTGACAGGCAGGGCGGCCGGCCCGGCGGCGCGGGCCTCGGCCAGGACGGCCAGGGACAAGGCCAGCGCCAGCGCGGATGCCATGACGGTGCGGCGGCGGACGGGCGATAGGAAAGCGTGGGCACGTTGCATGGTGAAGACTCCTGGGGCTAGGGAAGGGGGCTTGCCGGCTTGAGCACCCGCAGCATCGGCACGCCCGCGGCCAGCACGGCCAGGCCGATCAGCGCACCGGCGCCGGCATAGGCCGCGCTGGAATACACCAGCCCGGCGCAGGCCAGCGCCAGCAGCGCGGGGGTCAAGGGATACAGCGGTACGCGAAACGGCCGCGGGCGGTCGGGGTCGCGCCGGCGCAGGCGCCAGACGGACGCAGCCACCAGCAGCATGAACAGCCAGAACACCGGCGCGGTATAGGCCACCATGGCCTGCACGCTGTTCTGGCTGAAGGCGCCCACGGCCAAGAGGGCCAGCGTGATCACGCCCTGGGCCAGCAAGGCGCTGACGGGGGTTTCGTTGCGGTCGTTCCAGCCGGCCAGGGCCCGCAGGCGCGGCACGTCGCGGCCCAGCGCGTAATACACCCGCGCCCCGGTGATGATGGTGCCGTTGATGGTGCTGAGCGCCGTGGCGCAGATGACCAGGCTCAGCAACGCCGCCGCATAGGGGCCGGCCGCCAGCTGCATGACGGCCGCGCCCAGGGCCGGCGTGTCGCGCAGGCCTTGCAGGCCGAACAGTTCCAGCAACGCCAGGTTGGTCAGCAGGTACGCCCCGGTCACCACCGCGGTGCCGATCAGCAGCACCCGCGCCATGTTGCGCCCGGGGTTGCGCAGTTCGCCGCTGAGGTAGGCCGCTTCGTTCCAGCCGCCGTAGGTGAGCAGCACGAACACCATGCCCATGCCCATCAGGCCGGCAGCATTGCCGGTCAGGGGCGCCGGCACGGGCGAGACGGGAGACTGGGTGAAGAGGGCGGCGGTCAGCACGGTCGCCAGCGCGGCCAGCGTCAGCAGGGTGAACAGCCATTGCAGGCGCTTGGAATGGCGGGTGCCGGCCACGTTCAGGGCCGTCAGCGCCACCACCGACAGGGCCGCGTGCGCCGTTGCGCCGTGAGTGCCCAGGGGTAACAGCTGCTGGGCGTAGTCGCCATAGATGAAGGCCACGACCGCGATGGCGCCGGTCTGGATGACGGTGCAGCGGGCCCAGGCGAACAGCAGGCCGACTCGAGGCCCCCAGGCGCGCGACAGGTACAGGTATTCGCCGCCCGCGCCGGGGTAGGCCGCGCCCAGCTCGGCGTAGCACAGCGCGCCCACCAGCATCACCAGCCCGCCGGCTAGCCAGAACGCCAGGTACATGGCTTCGGACGAGGCATGCTGCGCCACCAGCGGCGGAAAGCCGAAGATACCGATGCCGATCACCACGCCGACCAGCACCACGGTGGCGTCCATGACCGACAGTCCGGGCGGCCCCAACGCCCCCGCCGCCGCGCCGCCGCCCTGCGCGCCGGCTGCACTGGGGCTGTGGCGCATGGGGCGGGTGACAGGCGGCATGGAATTCTCCCGGTAGGTCGCCGACGCGCGGGCACGCGGCCGGCCAGACGAGTACGGCCAGACAAAAAGTCTGACAAGTCCAATAGTCTGACAATTAGCTGAATAAAGAGGGACCCCCGTCGGCCAAGGAAAGTTTCTACGGGATTTCCCGTAGGGGTGGTCAACGCAGGCGGTAACCGCTAGGCTGGCGGCCATGAATATTTCGCTGCGTGTCATGTCACCGTCCTGGTTCCCGCCAGGGCGTTCCGCGCCGGGTCGTTACGGGGCGGCCAGAAGGGTTGCGGCCTTGGGCGTCTTGGGGCTGGCGGCGGGCGGCAGCCTGGCGCAGGCTCAGGCCGTGGGGGCCGCGGCGGCATCAACGCCAGCGATGTCAGCTGCTCCCGTTGCCGCCGCCGCTCCACCGGCCGCGCCTTTCACCGGCTACCAGGCCTTCTACGAATCCCTGGGCGGCAACCTGTTCCCGGGCGATGGCGTGCCTTTGGCGCAGGCCTGCACCGACACGCCGCGCCATTGCCTGTGGGTCAACGCGATGACCGTCGCCGTGCGGCGCTACTCGGCGACCCAATGGATCGCGCCGGGGGAATTGGACATGGACCCGCCCAAGGGCACGCCGGGCATCGGCTTCGATGGAAAGTCCTTGTCGATCGGCGATCGGCGCTGGCGACTGGCGCAGGGAACAGATTTGGCGATGACTGGCCCGGGCCGCGCCGCATCGGCCACTGAGTTGGGCAAAGGCGCTGCCGCCAAGGTCTCGCAGCCAGCCATCGCCGCCATCGACCCGGAAAACCTCGCCCAGGTCGCCGTCTGGCGGCGGCCGGGATGGGCCTGCGTGGAACTGCATTTCAATGCCAGCGGCCGGGGCGGGCGCTATCCGCAGGTGCTGGTGGCGCAGGGCAGCCGCCTGTATGCGCTGCCGCGCCTGTTCTCGGCCTGCGCCGCCGTGCGCGAGGCGCCGGGGCAGGGGTTCAGCTACCCCGTCAATACCTATCTGGGGGCGGGCGGCGAGGCGGAACCCGACGGCTTGCAGGTGGACTACCTGCTGCCCGACGGCAAGACGCGCGTCGGCCAGTATCGGTTGCGTTATCTGCAACCGGATAACGTCTATCTGTTCGAGGCCGTGCCGCAGGACCGCCCGCGCTAGGTGTCCTGCCGCGCCGGCTTGATCCGGGACGGCACGTCGTCCAGGTCGCTGCACACGGCCAGCACTTCGGCCGGCTTCTTGCTCAGCGACAGGTACACGTGGCCGATGCCGCTGTCGAAATAGGCGGATTCCAGCTTGTCCAGCACCACGCTGTCGCCGTTTTCGAACTGGATGCGCACCTTGCCCGACAGCACCAGGGCGAATTCCTGGCCGGGGTGGCGGATGTAGTCCTCGAATTCCACGACCTCGCGCGCGTCGATCAGCGCCACCATGGGCATCATCTTCTTGCCCGGGTACTCGCCCATCAGCAGGCGGTAGTGGTAGTTGTCGGTGACGTAATCGCGCGCGTCGCGCAGCGTGTTCTTGACGAACGTGGGCGCCTGGGCCGCCTGCGAGGCATCGCGCAGCATGAACATGCGCGTCATGTCGATGCCCAGGGCGCGGGCCAGCGCGGCGAATTTCTCGTAGCTCAGGGCAATCTGCCCCAGCTCGGCCTTGGACAGGGTCGACACCGCGATGCCGCTGGCCTGCGATAGCGCCTGCAGCGTCATTTTCCGCGCCTTGCGCTCGGCGCGCAGGCGGGCGCCCATTTCTTCCTTGCCCACGATGTCGGGCGGGGGCGTATTGCGGGGTGGGGCCATGTAGCGGTCTGGCGTCTAGGGTTTGGAGGCGTATCGCGGATTGTAAGGGTTGGCGCGGTTCAGACGGCAGTCAGGGCGGGCAGCTCCGGCGGCGGTTCAGTCGGCAGGTCAGTCAGCAGTTCAGGCCGCGGTACGGGCCAGCACCCGGCCGGTGTGCTGGCCGGTGAACGCCTGGTCCTGCCACACCGCCACGCCGTTCACGTACACCGAATGGATGCCGGCGGCGCGTTCGGTGGGGCGTTCGAACGTGGCGGTGTCGGCCACCGTGGCTGCGTCGAACACCACCAGGTCGGCGTAGTAGCCCGGCTGCACCTGGCCGCGCTGCGCCAGGCCGAAGCGGGCGGCGGTCAGGCCGGTCATCTTCCACACGGCGGTTTCCAGCGGGAACAGGCCCAGGTCGCGCGAATAGTGGCCCAGCACGCGGGGAAAGGTGCCCCACAGGCGCGGGTGGGGGCGCTCGTCATGCGGCAGCCCGTCGGACCCGATCATCGTGGGGCCGAACGCCAGGATGCGCTGCACGTCGGGCTCGTCCATCATGAAATAGATGGCGCCGGCCGGTTGCAGGTCGGGCACCACGTCGAATTTGGACTTGCCGCGTTCGGCGGCTACTTCGTCGAGGTCGCGTCCGCTCAGTTCGGGAAAGGGCTTGCACCAGGTGATGACGGTGCGCCCGGCCAGCAGCACGCGGTCCTGCTTGAGCATGGTGGACCCGGCCACGTAGGGGTAGGCGTCCAGCGACACGTCCTGGCGCGCCATGGCGGCTTCGATCAGCGGCAGCGTTTCGCGCGAACGGCCGAAGTTGGGCTGCCCCATGACCTTGTGGTGCGAGATCACGACCGGCACGTCCAGCTCGCGGCCGATGCGGAAGGTTTCTTCCAGGGCTTCGACGACATGCTCGCCTTCGTCCCGCATATGGGTGGCGTACACGCCGCCATGGGTGTGCAGCGGCCGGCAGACCTCGATGATCTCTTCGGTGGTGGCGTGGGCCGCGGGCGGGTAGAACGTGCCGGTCGAGATACCGATGGCGCCGCTGGCCATGGCTTCTTCGGCCAACGCCTGCATGGCCTGGATCTCGGCGGGGCTGGCGGCGCGGTGCAGGTCCGGCATGACGGCGGCGCGCAGGGTGGAATGGCCGACCATGCAGGCCGCATTGACGGCGGCCGGCGTGGCGCGCAGCGCGGCCAGGTAGTCGGCGAACCGCGTGAAGTGGTACGAGCCGCCTTCGTCCAGCAGGTCCAGCGGCGGGGGCGGGGTGGCGTGCGTCAGCGGCGCCAGGCTGATGCCGCAGTTGCCGGTGACCACGGTGGTGACGCCCTGCGAGATCTTGGGCGTCATGTGGCGGTGCTTGAGCAGGTAGTTGTCGTCGTGCGTGTGCGAATCGATGAAGCCGGGCGCCACGATCTGGCCCGACACGTCGACGCGCCGGTGCGCGGCGGCGCCGGCCAGGTCGCCCACGGCGGCAATGCGGTCGCCGCGCACGCCGACGTCGGCGCGCCGGCCCGGGGAGTTGCTGCCGTCGATGACGGTGCCGCCGGCAAGAATCAGGTCAAAGGGCTGGGTGTCGGGGTGGGACATGGAAGGCTCCGGCTGAAGGGGGGCGCGATCTCTATATAGGGAGGGTCGTCGACGTCAGGACTGGGCGGCGAAGTGGCACGCCACCTCCTGGTCGGGTCCGACCAGGCGCGGGGCGGGCGTTTCTTCGGCGCAGCGCGCCTGGGCCATCGGGCAGCGGGTGCGGAACGCGCAGCCGGACGGCGGCGCCAGCGGGCTGGGAATTTCGCCTTTCAGCACGGCCACAGGGGCGCGTTCGCCCCGGCGGGCCGACGGTACGGCCGCCAGCAGCGCTCGGGTGTACGGGTGCGCCGGCTGGTTGAACACCGCGTCGCGGCTGCCGGTTTCGACGATCTTGCCCAGGTACATCACGGCCACGCGGTGGCTGATGTGGCGCACCACGCTCAGGTCGTGCGAAATGAACACATAGGTCAGCCCCAGGTCGCGTTGCAGGTCCATTAACAGGTTGATCACCTGCGCCTGCACCGACACGTCCAGCGCCGACACCGGTTCGTCGCAGACGATCAGGCCGGGGTCCAGCGCCAGGGCGCGCGCGATCACGATGCGCTGGCGCTGGCCGCCCGAGAATTCGTGCGGGTAGCGGTCGGCGGCATCCGGCCGCAGGCTGACGCGGGCCAGCAACTGCGCCACGCGTTCACGGATGGCGCCCTGGCCGTGGCCGAAATTGCGCAGCGGCTCGCCGATGATGTCGCGCACCCGCATGCGCGGGTTCATCGACGAAAACGGGTCCTGGAAAATGAACTGCATGCGCTGGCGCATGGCCCGCAGCGCGCGGCTGTTCATGTCGGCCAGGTCCGCGCCTTCGAGCAGGATGCGGCCTTCGGTGGGGTCGGTCAGGCGGATCAGGCACTTGCCGGTGGTGGACTTGCCGCAGCCGGATTCCCCCACCAGGCTCAGCGTTTGGCCGCGCGCAACCGACAGCGATACGCCATCCACGGCCCGCAGCACGCGGCCGCCTTCGACGGCAAAGTGCTTCTTCAGGCCTTCGACCTGCAACAGCGGCGGGGCCGATGGGGGCGAGTTCGAGGCGGGCGAAGACATGGCGGACGCAGACACGTCCGGCGCAAGCGGTGCATCGTGCAGGTTCATCGCGCTTCTCCCGTCATCATCGCCACCGGTTCTTCCAGCCGCGCCCAGCACCATACCCGGTGGCGTTCCCCGGCCGCGACCTCTGGCGGCGTCTCATCGGTGCAGCGCGGCAACGCCTGCGGGCAGCGCGCCGCAAAGGCGCAGCCGCGCGAGTCCGGCGTCATCACCGGCACGATGCCGGGCAATTCCGCCAGCCGCGCCGTATGGTCCTGGCCGTCGACAAAATCAGGCAGCGACCGGATCAACGCCTGGGTATAGGGATGCGCGGCGTGGTCCAGGATGTCGTCGACCGGGCCTTCCTCGACCTTGCGCCCGGCATACATCACGATGACGCGCTGGCACATCTGCGCCACCACGCCCAGGTCGTGCGTGATCAGCACGATGGCGGTGCCCAGCCGCGCCTGGATGTCGCGCAGCAGGTGCAGGATCTGCGCCTGGATGGTGACGTCCAGCGCCGTGGTCGGTTCATCGGCGATCAGTACCTTGGGCTGGCAGGCCAGCGCCATCGCGATCATGGCGCGCTGGCGCATGCCGCCGGACAGCTGGTAGGGATATTCACGCACCCGCCGGGCCGGGTCCGAAATCTGCACCAGTTCCAGCAAGGCCTCGGCCTGTTTCAAGGCCTGCCGTTTGGTCAGACCCTGGTGCAGCATCAACGATTCGCTGATCTGCCGGCCCACGGTGAACACCGGGTTCAACGACGTCATCGGTTCCTGGAAAATCATCGACACCTGGTTGCCGCGGATCGCCCGCATGGTTTTCTCGGGCAGGGCCAAGAGGTCGCGGCCTTCGAAGTCGACGCGGCCGCGGGCCACCCGGCCCGGGGCGCGCAGCAGCCGCATGATGGACAGCGACGTGACGCTCTTGCCGCAGCCGGATTCGCCGACCAGGCCCAGGGTTTCGCCCGGCATCAGGTCGAACGACAGGCCGTCCACCGCCACGACCGTGGTCTCGTCGCCATCGAAACAGGTGGTCAGGTCATGCACTTTGAGTACGGGATCGGATCGCATGGCGGCTCCTAGATCTTTTTCGCCAGGCGCGGATCGAGCATGTCGCGCAGCCCGTCGCCCACCAGGTTGACGGCCAGCACGGCCACGCCCAGGAACAGGCCCGGATACAGGATGATGTGAAACGCCACCGCCACGAAATTGCGGCCCTCGGCCATGATGTTGCCCCAGCTGGGCGTGTGCGGCGGAATGCCCACGCCCAGAAAACTCAGCACGGCCTCGGTCAGGATGGCGGACGCGGCGATGAAGGTGGCCTGCACCATCAGCGGCGCGAACAGATTGGGCAGGATGTGGCGCAGCAAAATGGCGGGCACGCGCGTGCCGGACGCCACCGCGGCTTCAATGTAGGGTTGCTCGCGGATCGTCAGCACCAGCGCGCGCACCAGCCGCACCACGCGGGGAATTTCCGGCACCACGATCGCCACGATCACCGTGCCCAGCCCGCCTTTCAGGGTGGCCATCAGCGCAATCGCCAGCAGCACGCCGGGGATGGCCATCAGGCCGTCCATGATGCGCATGATCAGCGCATCCAGCCGGCGAAAATACCCGGCCAGCATGCCCAGCAGCACGCCGCCCACGGTGGCCGCCAGCGCCACCACCACGCCCACCAGCAGCGAGATCCGCGCGCCCCAGACGGTGCGCGAATACACGTCGCGGCCCAGCGCGTCGGTGCCGAACAGGTGTTCGGCCGACGGCGGCTTCATGCGCGCCATCGGGTTGATGTCCTGCGGGTCGACGGTGGCCAGCCAGGGCGCGGCCAGCGCCATCAGGGCCAGGGCCACCAGGATGGCGCAGCCGACGTACAGCATGGGATGGCGCCGCAGCGACCGGGCGGCGCGGCGCCAGCGCGGTCGGGCAACAGCCAGGGGCAGGGTAGCGGTGGTCATGGGTGGCCCCTTTCAATAACGGATGCGCGGGTCGAACAGGCGATAGCTCAGGTCGACCAGCAGGTTGATCAGCACGTAGATGCCCGAGGCCACCAGCAGCACGCCCTGGATCACCGGGTAGTCGTGGCGCAGCACGGCGTCGATGGTCAGGCGGCCCAGGCCGGGAATGGCGAACACGGTCTCGGTGACCACCACGCCGCCGATCAGCAGCGCCACGCCCACGCCGATGGTGGTGACGATGGGGTTGGCGGCGTTTTTCAGCGCATGCCAGACGACCGGGCCGGCCGACAGGCCCTTGGCCCGGGCAGTGCGGATGTAGTCTTCGGACAGCGCTTCGAGCATGGTGGCGCGGGTCATGCGCGTCAGCAGCGCGATGTACACCAGGCCCAGCGACAGGCACGGCAGCACCAGGTGCCGCAGATACGGCACCAGCCCGTCGGCCAGCGGTTTGTAGCCCTGCACCGGCAGCCAGCCCAGCTTGATCGAAAAGCCATACACCAGGCAGTAGCCGATCAGGAATACCGGCACCGAAAACGCGCACACCGCGCCCACCATCACCAGCCGGTCCAGCAGCCGGCCGGCATGCCAGGCGGCCAATACGCCCAGCGGCACGGCGATCAGCACGGCAAACAGCATGGTGAAGGCGGCAATCGACAGCGTCGGCCCCAGGCGCTGGCCGATCAGTTGCGCCACCGGCATCTGGGTGGCGATGGACGTGCCCAGGTCGCCGGTGGCCAGGTGCCCCAGCCAGATGCCGAATTGCTGCAGCAGCGGCTTGTCCAGCCCCAGGTTCTGGCGGATCTTTTCCACGTCGTCGGCCGTGGCGTTGTCGCCCGCGATGACCGCCGCCGGGTCGCCCGGCGACAGGTGGATCAGCATGAACACCACGACCGCGACCACGGCCATGACGGGTATGACGGCCGCAACGCGGCGCAGGATGTATTTCACGGTGGCTATCCCCCTGGCGGACGGCCGGACGCGCAAGGCGCCCGGGTGCCGCTTGTTCGCTTGTCCGATACGCCGGCCGCTACGGCTTTTCCACGTTCCACATCACGGGGATGCCGGTCTTCATCAACTCGGTGTGTTTCAGGCCGCGCACGGCCGATACCGGCTTGAATTCGCCCCACATCACGTACGGCACCGTCTGGTAGGCCCGCGCTTGCAGCTGCGCGGCAATCTCCTTGCGCCTGGCGGCGTCGGTTTCCTGGATCCATTGGGTGCGCAGCGTGTCCAGTTCCTTGTCGCAGGGCCAGCCCGGCAGGCTGTTGCCGCAGGCGGCCGACAGCCACGGGTTGGTGACCGGCGTGCTGGCGTCGAAATAGCCGCCCCAGGTCAGGAACACGTTCCAGCCGCCCTGGGCGGGCGGGTCTTTCTTCAGGCGGCGCGCCGCCAGCGAGGCCCAGTCCATCGATTGCAGGTCGACATTGATGCCGGCCTTTTTCATGTTCTGCGCCATCACCATCACCGCCGGGGCGCTGATGTGGTCGGTGGGGTACAGCAGCACCACCTTTTCACCCTGGTAGCCGGCCTCTTGCAGCAATTGCTTGGCGCGGGCCAGGTCGGTCTTGGCGTAGGGCGCGGCGCCCGCGTCGGTGGCCAGCGGCGAGCCGCAGATGTACAACGTGGGGCAGTAGTCCACCCGGTACTTCTCGGGGTAGCCGATGGCCGACACCATTTCCTTCTGGTTCACCAGGTAATATAGCGCCTGGCGCGCCTGCGGCTTGTCGAACGGCGGGTGCAGCGCGTTCACGATCACCATGCCCTGCGAGGCCACGGACGTGCTCAAGGTGATGTCGGGATTGCTTTCCAGCACCGGCAGGAAATCCGGCGTGGTCTGCTCGATCATGTCGACTTCGCCATTCATCAGCGCGGCGGTGGCCGTGTTGCCGTCGGGGATGTAGATCCATTCCACCCGGTCGACCTTGGCCACCTTGCCGCCCGCCAGCCCGTCGGCGGGTTCTGCGCGCGGCACGTAGGCCGGGTTCTTCACGTACACCACCTTGTTGCCGGGCACCCATTCATCGCGCTTGAAGAGAAACGGGCCCGAACCCACCATCTCGGTGACCTGGGTGTTCGGGTCGGTCAGCGCCAGCCGCTTGGGCAGGATGAACGGCGGCATGCCCGACGGCTTGGCCAGCGCGTCCAGTACCAGGCCGAACGGCTGCTTGAGCGTCAGCGTGAAGGTATCGGCGCTGGTGGCGGCCAGTTCGGCGCCCGCGGCCATCATCGCCTGGCCCAGCGTGTCTTTCTTGGCCCAGCGCTGCAGCGAAGCCACGCAGTCTTCGGCGGTGACCGGCGTGCCGTCATTGAATTTCAGGCCGGGCCGCAAGGTGAAGGTCCAGCGCTTGCCGTCGGGCGAGGTGGTCCAGCTTTGCACCATCTGCGGCTTGGGCTGGCCATGACTGTCCTGCGCGAACAGGGTGTCGAACACCATGTAGCCATGGTTGCGCGTGATGTAGGCGGTGTTGAACAGCGGGTCCAGCGTCTTCAGGTCGGCGTGCGGCACCATCCGCAGCGTGGTTGGCTTGGGCTGGGCCTGGGCCTGCGGCGCGGTGGCCGCGCCCAGCGCCAGCAGGGCGGCTGCGCCCAGCAGGCTGAAACGTTTCATCATGGTCATCCCCTTGGTCTTGTCGGCCGCCGCCTGCGTGGGCGGCGGCTGTGATGTCAGCGATTGAAGGCATCAGCCCGTGAAGGGCCATTTCGGCAGCTTGCGCTTGGTGAAGGGCAAGGCGTTCAGGTCGTTGGTGATGGCGCCCGGCGTTTCCACATAGATGACGTGGCGGCCCACCTTCGAGTACGAGGCATAGAAGTGCTGCGACGATTTCACGATGATCAGCTTCATCGCGTTCAGGTCGACGCCGAACTGGGTGAACAGGTCGGTGTCCATGGCCTGGATGCGGTTGGTGGTCAGCACGATCGTCACCCCCTGGCAGAGCACCACGGCCACGTCGCCCAGCAAGGCCGGCGTGCCCGCCAGCCCGGTCATGACGGCATCGCGCTTGAGCGCCACGATCTCGCCTTCCACGTCCAGGGGTTGCCCCGACACCGGCGCGACCTTGCCGCCGATGCGCAGCTGGATGCGCGCACCCTGGCCCGCCTCGAAACAGAGCAGCACGGCCACCGGGTCCCAGAACGGGCCGGTGGCCACGTCGCGGATGCCGCGCGCCAGCACCCGGTCCAGGATGAAGGTCGCGTCGCTAGGCGCGCCGCCGCCGGCGTTGTCGGCCGAGTCGGCCAGCACCACCGGAAAAGCGTCCCGCGCCAGCGCCTGGTCCAGCGCCTCGTCGGCGCCGGGGTAGGGGGGGGCAAGGCGGTCGCGGAAACCGATCAGTTCTTCGCCCAGGGCCTTGGCCAGCGCGTCCGCCTGGCCTTGGTCGCCGTCGGTATAGACCAGCACCTTGGACC
This sequence comes from Achromobacter sp. DH1f, assembly GCF_000633435.1. Lineage (NCBI taxonomy): Bacteria > Pseudomonadati > Pseudomonadota > Betaproteobacteria > Burkholderiales > Alcaligenaceae > Achromobacter > Achromobacter sp. DH1f. Next base: position 48,904 of record NZ_AYMF01000023.1, read on the forward strand.
CCATGTCCGGCGTGTCGCCCCACGGAAAGCCGTGGGCGATGGACACCGACAGCACGCCTTCCTTGCCTTCCATGGCCAGCAGGCGGTCGACGAAGCTGCGCATGGGTTCGCGGCTGGTGTGCATGATCGAGATCATGTTGCAGTCGAACACCGCGCGGGTGGGCTTGATGCGGCCTTCGGCGCGCGCCACGCACAGGTCCACCAGGTCGTAGGCGCGGTCCAGGATGTCGGTGTGCGGGTATTCCTTGAAGCACACCAGGAAGTCGGCGCTTTGCACCATGGTGTCGGTCAGGTGGCAGTGCGGGTCCAGCTCGGCGCCAATGACCGTGTCCGGGCCGACGATGTCGCGGGCCCGGCGCAGCAGGTCGCCTTCGCAGTCGTCGTAGCCGTCGGCCACCATGGCGCCATGCAGGCCGAACAGGGCGATGTCCACCTTGCCGGCGCGGCGCAGGTCGTCCAGCAGCTCGTCGCGCAGGGTTTCGTAGGCGTCGCGGGTGGTGATGCCGGCCGGGGTCGCGCCCGCCGTCATGCCCTCGACCAGCGTCCAGTCCTTGCCCTGGGCGCGCTGGCGCGCCGCCCACAGCGGCCCCGAGAACATCTGCATGCGATCCGGGTGCTGGCCGGCGGGGTAATAGCCGCGGGCCCGGTAGGCCGACAGACCGGTCGGGATGGGGGAAAAGGTGTTCGTTTCGGTCGCCAGGGACCCGGAAAATATCTTCATGCAACCGCTCCGCTCGAAAAGGGATGAAGGGGATACAACGGGGACTGCGTTCAGCGCAAGCGCTCGGGGCGTACCGCGTGGGCATCCACCCCGTGCGCCTGTAAATGGGTGGGTACGGGCTGGTGAGTCAAAAGCGCCGCGGCCAGTTCAGACGTCGCGGCGGCCGTCTGGATGCCGTAGCCGCCCTGGGCCGCCAGCCAGAAAAAGGCGGGCGCATCGGCGTCCCAGCCCACCACGAAATCGCCGTCGCGCACGAACGAGCGCAGGCCGGCCCAGGTGTGTTTGGGGCGCCGGATGGTCATCGAGGTGGCCGCTTCGATGCGGTAGATGCCCGTGGCCACGTCCAGTTCTTCAGGCATGACATCGTGCGCGGCCACCGGGTCGGCGTTGGCGGGCGAACCCAGCAACTGGCCCGCGTCCGGCTTGAAGTAATAGCTTTCGTCCACGCCCACCACCGCCGGCCAGTGCGAAAAATCCACGTCGGCCGGGCCGGCAAAGGTAAAGGCGGTACGTCGGCAAGGCTGCAGGCCCACCGGCCGGGCGCCGCACTGCGCCGCGGTCTGGTCGGCCCAGGCGCCCGCAGCGTTGACCACCACCCGCGCCCGCAGCGTGGCGCCGCCCGCCAGCGTCAGCGTCCAGATGCCGTCGTCAAAAGACGCCGCCGTCAGTTCGGCCTGGTTGCGCAGCACCGCGCCCTGGCGCGCCATGCCGCGCAGGAACCCCTGGTGCAGCGCATGCACGTCGATGTCGCGGGCGTCGGGTTCCTCGATGGCGCCGCAGAGCTGGTCGCCGCGCAGACAGGGCACCCGCGCCACGGCCTGGTCGGCGTCGATCAGCGTCACGTTGGGCGACTGGCGGCGGAAATCGTCGAACACGTCGTGCAGCAGGTTGCGCTGTTCAGGCGTGGCGATGTACAGCACGCCGCGCGGATGCAGCAGCGGATGGTCCGCAAAGCCCTGTGGCGGCTGTTCGTAGAACGCGCGGCTGGCGCGGGTCAGCGCCTTGATCTGGGGCGTGCCGTAGGTTTCCATGAACATGGCCGCCGAGCGGCCGGTCGAGTGGTAGCCCGGCTGGGCTTCGCGTTCCAGCACCGCCACGGAAGCCGCCGCGCTCAGGCGGTAGGCCACGGATGCCCCGGCGATGCCGGCGCCGATCACGGCGTAGTCGTACAGCGTGTCTGTCGTCATGTTTGTCGGAAGCGAGAATTCTCTTATTTGATAATTCTCGAATACGATAGTTGTTTGAAACCGGCCGAGTAATAGGGGTTGTCCCGATGCCCGTAAAATCGCGGCCATGCTTCCTACTCAAGTCATCGTTGCGCTGCTGGTTCTGCAGCTTGCCCTGGTCATCCCGCTGGTGGCCGTCGTCATCCAGCTATTCCGTTTGATTCACTGGCAACTCCGGGCCGACCCGCAGACGCGCGGCGAACGCCCGCATTTCACCGGCCCGGTGCTGGCCATGCTGTTCAGCGCCCTGGCCGCCAGCGACTTCATCGGTTTCGAGCCGTTCAAGACCGTGTCCGAACTGAACCCGGTGCCGCTGGACGCGCGCGCCTATTTCACCGTGGCCATGCTGGCCTTGGCGGTGTGGTGCTGGGCGTATGCCGGCGCGATCCGCACGCGGATGCGCGGGATGCTGGGGTTGAAGTAGGGGCTCGTCGGCCCAGGGCCGGACGCGGACCCTGGCACGCCCAGGCGCCGGGTCAGCGGCCTGGCGCGGATTGCGCGATCAACGCGGCCAGCGTCTGCGCGGCCTGGGTCATTTTGTCGAGCGCATAGCCGCCAAACCCCAGGATCAGTCCGGGGCGGCGCTGCGGCGCCTGCGCCGAATACGTCACCGACAAGGGCCGCACCGCCACGCCGGCCTCGGCCGCCTGACGCGCCAGGCGCACGTCGTCCAGCGATGCATGCAGCCACACCAGCAGATGCACGCCCTGGTCGATGGGCTGTACCTCGGCCAGCCCGGGGGGCAGGGTCGCGCGCAGCAGGGCGATCAGCGCGCTGCGGCTGTCGGCATAGGCCTTGCGGATGCGGCGCACGTGGCGGTCCAGCAGGCCTTCGGCAATGAAGGCGGCCAGCACGTGCTGGTCGGCCGTGGGCGGATGGCGGTCCATCATGATGCGCGCGCCGCAGAACGCCGGCGCCAGGTCGGGCGGCGCGATCAGGTAGCCGATGCGCAGCGACGGAAACAGGATCTTGCTGAACGTGCCCAGGTAGACCACATGGCGGCTGTCTTGCCCTTGCAGCGCGGGGTAGGGGTGGCCGGCATAGCGCAGTTCACTGTCGTAGTCGTCTTCCACGATCCAGGCGTTGCGCGCCCGCGCCCAGGCCAGCAGCGCCTCGCGCCGCGGCGGCGCCATCGGCATGCCCAGCGGGTACTGGTGCGAGGGCGTCACGAACGCGGCGCGGGCGTGCGGGGCACGGCGCAGGCCCTCGTCCACCCGCAGCCCGTCGGCGTCCACCGGCACCCGCACGATGCGGCCGGGCCGCCCCGTGCTTTCCAGCAGCGCCGTGATGCCCAGATAGGCCGGGTCTTCGACCCACGCCTGGTCGTTTTCCCCCAGCAGCACGGCGCAGGCCAGGTACAGCCCTTGCTGCGTGCCCGCCGTGACGATGACCTGGTCGGGCGTGCACACCACCGAGCGGGCGCGGCGCACATAGTCGGCAATGGCCACGCGCAGCGACCGCAGCCCTTGCGGATCGGCGTAGCCGGCCGGCGCGCCGACCCGCGTGGCGCGCACCCGGTTGCTGAGCTTGCGCCAGCTGTCGTCGGGCGCGACCCGGCCGGTGGGCACCGAAATGGCGAAGGGCGCGGCGGGCAGCGGGTACATCGTGGCGGCGATCTCGGCGTAGCGCGCGGCGGCGGCCGGCAGCGGCCGCACATAGTCGGCGGGCGCCGCGGGGGCCGTGGCGGCCCGATTGGCAGCCTGCCGCGCCACCCGGGTGCCGCCGCCGCCTTTCGGTTGCAGCAGCCCTTCGGCGGCCAACTGGTCGAACGCGTCGACCACTGTGCCCCGGGCCACGCCCAGCGACGCCGCGAGCAGGCGCGTGGCCGGCAGCAGCTCGCCGGGCCGCAAGGCGCCGCTGCGGATCGCGTCGCGCAGTTGCGCGGCCAACTGGCGGCCCAGCGGGCCGGCCTGGCGGTCCAGCGGCGACAGGACGGGCAGTTCGACGGCTTTGACGACTCGGGGCATGGCGACGGCGGGGCAGGGAAGAAGCAATCCTCATCTTACCGGCGACAAGGCCTGTTCCAGGTCGGCCAGCAGATCGCGCACGTCTTCCAGCCCCACCGACAGCCGCACCAGCGCGGGCGACACGCCCGGGCTCAGCCGCAGCGCCGGATTGACCTTCTGGCGGGCGCGGATCATGCCGGCCGTGTGGTAGATCAGCGAATCCGTATCGCCCAGGCTGATGCCGCGCGAAATGATCCTGAGCCGGTCCATCATCGGCGCCACGCCGTCATAGCCGGCCTGCAACTCGAACGACACCATGCCGCTGCCGGCCGACATCTGCCGCCGCGCAATGTCCCCGTTCGCAAACCCCGCCAGGAACGGATAGGTCACCTTGGCCACGGCCGGGTGGCCTTGCAGCATCTCGGCCACCGCCAGCGCGTTGCTGCTGTGCTGGCGCATCCGCAGGTCCAGCGTCTTCAGCCCGCGCAGCACCAGAAAGCACGACATCGGCGATGGCGTCGCGCCGGTCAGGTACTTGGTGCCCGACGCGCGGATCAGGTCGATGGTTTCGCGGTCGCCGATCACCGCGCCGCCCAGCACGTCGCCGTGGCCGTTCAGGTACTTGGTCAGCGAATGGATCACCAGGTCCGCGCCCAGTTCCAGTGGCCGTTGCAGGGCCGGCGACGCAAAGGTCGAATCCACGATCACCCGGGCGCCCGCGCGCTGCGCCGCCGCGGCGATGCGGGCGATATCCAGCACGTCGGCCGACGGATTGATCGGCGTCTCGAAATACACCAGTCTGGTGGCCGGCCCGATCGCCGCCGCCGTGCCCTGCGGTGTGCTCAGGTCGCCGCGCACCACCTTGATGCCAAAGCGCGGCAGCCCCTCGGTCATCAACGCGCTGGCCGTGTTGTAGATGGTGTGGTGCACGGCGATCTCGTCGCCCGCGGACAGCAACGACAGCAGCGTGGACGCAATCGCGCCCATGCCGGATGCCGTCACCAGCGCCGCCTGGCCGCCTTCCAGCGCCGCCAGCCGCGTTTCCAGCAACTGCTGCGTGGGGTTCTGCTGGCGGCCGTAGACGCAGCGGTCGCTTTCGCCGGTGAACACGGCGTCGAACTCGGCGGTCGACTCGAACGCATAGGTCGATGTCAGGAACACGGGCGGCGACACCGCGCCCTGATGGGCGGCCGGGTCGTAGCCGTGGTGGATGGCCTGGGTGGCGAAGTGAACGTCGGGGTGCGGGTCGCGCGCTTTCATGCGGGGCTCCTGGAATGGGCGCAAAAGGGGTTCGGGGTCAGCGGATCGGCCAGCCGTACATCAGGCCGCCGTGCGTATACAGGGCATTCATGCCGCGTTCCAGCTTCAGCGCGCTTTGCATGCCCAGCGTGCGTTCGTAGATTTCGCCGTAATTGCCCAGCTGCTTGACGATGTTGTAGGCCCACCTGTCGTCCACGCCCAGGTTCTTGCCCAGCCCGGGCGTCACGCCCAGGATGCGCTGGATATTGGGATTGCCGGACTTCAACTGCGCGTCCACGTTGTCTTGGGTAATGCCGTATTCCTCGGCTTCGAGCAACGCGTTCAGCGTCCAGCGCACGGTGTTGAACCATTGCTCGTCGCCCTGGCGCACCATCGGCCCCAGCGGTTCCTTGGACAGCGGTTCGGGCAGGATCACCAGGTCGGCCTCGCCCAGGTTGCGGCGGGTGGCGGCCAGCATGGACTTGTCGGCCGTGATGGCGTCGCAGCGGCCCGCGGCAAAGCTGCGCAGGATCTCGTCGAAACGTTCCAGCACCACAGGCTTGAATTCCAGGCCGTTGCCGCGAAACCAGTCGGCCAGGTTCAGTTCGGTCGTGGTGCCCGGCAGCACGCACACGGTGGCCCCGCCCAGTTCCTTGGCGCTTTTCACGCCCAGCGCGGTATGCACCATCAGGCCCTGGCTGTCGTAGTAATTGACCCCCGTGCCGATCAGCCCCAGCGTCGTGTCGCGCGTCATCGTCTGGGTGGTGTTGCGCGTCAGCACGTCGACCTCGCCCGATTGCAGCGCGGTAAAACGCGCCTGGGTGGTCAACGGCACGATCTTGGCTTTCGTGGCATCGCCGAACATCGTGGCGGCGATGGCGCGGCAGGTGGACACGTCGATGCCTTGCCACACGCCCTTGCTGTCGGTGTAGGCAAAGCCCGGCAGGTCGGTGGTGACGCCGCACTGCACGAAGCCGCGCTTCTTCACGGTATCGAAAGTGGTCCCGGCCTGCGCGGCGTGCGCGCAGAGCAGGGCCAGGCCCATTGCGGTAAAGACTCTTGAAACGTTCAAAGCGGTTCCCCTTGATTGCGGCCGGCCGGGAAACGCCGGTCGGACCGTCGGGCGCAATGTGTCTTTCAGGACACTTTGTGTCCATGAGGGAAAACACGGCGTCGGTGGCGCAAGGAAAACCGGGGCGGGGGGAGCGGTGGGCGGCTCCCTGGGGAAACGGTACGTCGGCCGCCCCATGGGCGGGAAGGCGGCCGATTCTGGTTCAGCGAAATTGCGTCAAAGTGGACTGGCGTGTGCTGCGCGGTAAAGGCCGCCGACACGCCAGCGGGCGGAATGCGTGGCTACCTAAGCCGCCCACAGCGCCGGCTTGACCACCATCAGGAAATACACCGCCACCATCGCCAGAAAGGCCGGGTAGCCCAGCCGTTCCCACCACGTGGCAAAGCGCCAGTAACGCGCCGGCAAGGCCACCGCGCCGCCACTGTGCGCCTGGGCGGCCATCTTGGCCATTTCGTATTGCAGCCACACCACCGGCAGCCAGCACACGCCCGCCAGCAGGTACAGCCCGATCGACAGGCTGACCCACGGCGTCGTCCAGTGCCATCCGGCGATATGCGCCAGCCACAGGCCCGACAAAGGCTGGAAGATCACCGCCGGGGTCGTGAACCACAGGTCGGCGCGCACCACCAGTTTCGACACGGCCGCAATCGCCGCAATATTGCCGGTGCGGTTGGCGAAGAACAGGTAGAACGCCGTGCCAAAGCCCGTGCCCACCAGCAGCACTGAAGACAGGATGTGCAGGGTCTTGATCGTGAGATACGCATTCATGGCCGGGTTTCCTCGCTGAGCAGCATGATTAACAGGGCAAGCACGGCCGCGTTTTTCAGGACCGGGCCGAAGGGATGCAACAGGAACGCCGGCAACGCCACGGCAATCACCACGGAATAGACCAGCACCAGCCCGGCTTGCAGGGTCCATAGCCGGCGGCCGGGCCGCCACAGCGTGGCGATGCCCAGCCCGAAATCCAGCGCCGCCGCGCCATACAGGGCCGCCAGGGCGGGCGTGCCATGCAGGCCCACCGGCGCCAGCAGCGCCAGGCTGCCGTCCACGGGATACAGAAAAGCGCTGCACACCGCCGTCCACAGCCAGATCAGCGCCAGCGCGCCGCGCAGCAGGCCGGGCCGCCAGGCGGCCAGGGCTTGCTGGCGCAGGGCGGGGGCATCCGCCGGGCGGATGAAGGTGTCGATGCCGGCCGGCAGGCGGCCCAGCGCCTGGGCGGTGGTGGCGACGTCGGCCGTGTTGCCCGCCCGCAGCATCCGCCAGGTGTCGCGCGTCAGCATCGAGCCGGGCACGCGGTCCAGCAGCGCTGCGCTGGCGCCGATCAGCCAGCCGGGCACGGTGACCCGCCAGGCCGGCGCAAAGCCCATCGATGCCCGATAGGCGGCCAGCATGTCGCGGTACGTGACCTCGGTGCCGCCGACCAGGTCCAATACGGCGGCGCGGTCGTCCGGGCCCGCTGTCCATCCGCGCAGCCACCGCACGACGACCTCGGCCAGCTCGTCCACCTGCATCGGGCGCAGGCGCTGAAGGCCGCCTGCTGGCAGCCAGTGCAGCGGCGCCGACGCCAGCGCACGAAAGAACCGCGCCGATGCCCCTTGCGCGCCATAGACCAGCGCCGGCCGCAGGATGCAGTGCGCCACCGGCAGCGATTGCAGATGCACGTCGGCCGCGCGCTTGCTCTGGAAGTAGGGCGTGTCGCCCGTGGCGGCGCCCAGCGCCGACAGTTGCACGATGCCCCGCACGCCCGCCTGGCAGGCGGCGTCGAACAGCGCGATGGGTGCGCGGCGGTGAATCCGGTCGAAGGTGGCGTCGCCGCGCTCGACCAGGATGCCGGCGGCGTTCACCACCACGTGGATGCCGCGCAGCCGGTCGGTCCAGGCGGCCGGGTCCGTGTCCGCCAGGTAATCGATGGCGATCTCGTCGGGCTGCATGGGGTGGCGCACGCCTTTCAGGACCCGGTGGCCGTCTTGCAGCAGGGCCTCGCACAGGGCCCGGCCGACAAAGCCGTTGGCGCCGCAGACCAGGATGTTCATGCCGTTGCCCTCGTCAGGTGGGTGCATCGATCGATTCTTTTATTTCTGTTATTTCTGTATAGACAGAAATAATGGTTTAAAAAAAAGGGGCTCAAGGACGGCAATGTTGGCCAAGCCGCCCCAGGCCCGTCGCATCAGCTTTTGCCGCGCCGCATCGTCTTGCTGATCTTGGCGCCCATGCCTAGCGTCTTCATCAGGGTTTCCGGTTTCATGCGCAGCATTTCGTCGGACCAGGTGGTGAGGATTTCCATGAATTCCAGCGTTTCGCGCACGCGTTGTTCGGTCAGCTGGCTTTCGTTGGCCATCTCGGGGCTGGCCAGGCTGTCGCGCAGCACGGTCAGGGTGGGGTCGATCTCGCGCTGGCGGCGGCCTTCTACGATCAGCTTGAACAGTTCCCAGATGTCGGTGGACGTCTCGAAATGGTCGCGGCGGTCGTCCATGACGTGCACCACCTTGGCCAGGCGCCAGGCTTGCAGTTCCTTGAGGCTGTTGCTGACGTTGGACCGCGCCACGCCCAGGGTGTCGGCGATTTCTTCCGCGGGCAAGGGCCGGCCCATCAGGTAGAGCAGGGCATGGATCTGGGCCACAGTGCGGTTCACGCCCCAGCGTGAGCCCATTTCGCCCCAGTGCAGGATGAAGCGTTCGGCGATCGGAGTCAGTTTCATGGAGCCACTGTATGAGGTTTCTGTTATTTCTGTCAAGACAGAAATAACAGAAACCGATTCGTCCGGTACGCTTGGGGTTTTCGTGTGACAGGCCCCGTGCAATGACCCGACAAGACTACCAAGACACCCTGCGGCGCGTGCTCGACGCGCATACCGCCACCGCGCTGCACACGCTGGCCGGCCTGTTTGCGCGCCTGCCCGAGAAGGCGCGCGAAATCCAGTTCGGCATTTTTCCCGATCAGGATGGCGAGGGCACGTTTTCGGTGGTGATCGGGCTGGACGGCCCCGACCTGTACGTCTTGAACAAGGCGATAGACGGCTACCGCCACGTGTTCGACGTGGTGCATGGCGAAACCGGCGTCACGCCGCGCGTGCCGTTGTTTGGAGACGAACCGGACTTCTGCGTGCAGGATGCCATCGCCGACACCGCGGCGGACTGGATCGAAGCGCTGTGGGAGCAGGGCGGCCGCGCCGTGTCGCCCCTGCCGGCCTGCATCTATGCCGACGAAGACTACGGCACGACCTTGCCCCGCGAGCTGCCGGCGGACGCCGCGCGGCCGCAGCGTTGATGGCGGTCGGCGCATAGCGGCCGGCGGAGTGCCGGCGCGCAGGGCTGGCCGCCGACCCTGGGCCGCGCATTGCGGGCCACGGATTGCGGACTACATATTACGTATTGGCCTGCGCCTGCGCACGCTGCACCGCCGGGCGGGCCGCCACGCGCGCCAGGTAGGCCGTCAGCTTGGGAAACGCCTTCAGGTCCACGCCGTCGCCTTCCAGCCAGCTGCCGATCGTGTACAGATACGCATCGGCCACGCTGAAGTGTTCACCGGTGACCCACGGCCCGACGATCTGCGATTCCAGGTAGGCGGCGCAGGCCGTCATGGTCTGCGGCACCTTGGCGCGCATGGATTCGTGGGCGGCGGGATCGTCGGCCCAGCGGGCGCCGCGGCGTTTGTGCGCATGGGCCACGTGGGCGGTGGACGCCAGGTAGCTGTTCAATTCCTGCAATTGGGCGAACGCGAACGGGTCGTTCAGCGGCGCCAGCCCGGCCTCGGGAAAGCGCTGCGCCACGAACGTCAGCAGGGCGGGGGTTTCCGTCAGCACGCCGTGTTCGGTCTTCAGCGCGGGCACGCGGCCCTTGGGGTTGATGGCCAGGTACTCGGCGCTTTGCTGCTGGCCGGCGGCAAAGTCCAGCTTCACGACGTCGAAGTCGGCGCCGGCTTCCTGCAAGGCGATGTGGGTGGCCAATGCGCAGGTACCCGGTGCGGTATAGAAGGTCCAACGAGACATGTGCGTCCTCAAGGGAAAGTGCGGGGATCGAGAGCGCCATTATCGCCAGATTGGGCGCTTTTCGGCCGCTCTGGCCGACGGCAGCGATGATGCGCTGCGGCAATTACCCAGGCCGCGTCAGCGCGCCCGCGCCGCCAGCGACGTGCGCGCCAGAAAGCGGTCGAACGCCGCCAGGAAAGCCGTTTCCACGGCGCTCAGCTTGCGCTGCTTGTGCCAGGTCAGGAACACGTCGATCGCGGCCACGCTGTCTTGCGGCGGCAGGCGCCGCAGTTCGCCGTTGACCACGTCCTGCGCAATCAGGTGTTCGGGCAGGAAGCTCAGGCCGATGCCGGCGACGACCATGCGGCGCACTTCCTCCAGGTGCGGCGAGGTGCCGACGATGCGCCCGGTGAAGCCCTGCTGGTCCCGAAAGATGGTCAGCGGCGACAGCGTGTCACCCAACTGGTCGCTGGCGAAACAGACGAAATTCTGGTCCAGCAGGTCTTCGATGGCCACCCGCGGCCGCGTGAACAGCGGATGCCGCCGGCCGCACACCACCGCGTACTGGTGGCGCAGGAACAGCTTGCGTTCCAGCGCCTCGACCGGCTTGCGGCACAGGCAGATGCCCAGCGCCGGCACCCGCTTGGCCAGCGCGTCGAGAATATCGGCGCTGGGCTGCATTTCCATGTGGAATTCCACCTTGGGATAGCGCTGGTGGAAGTCCGCCAGGAAATCGTCGTAGGGCGTGCTCTGGATGCGGCTCATCACCAATAGCCGCAAGGTGCCGGCGACCTCGGCCTGGTCCTGCACGGCGGCGTTCTCGATGCGCGCCATGGTGCCGTACATGTCGCGGGCGATGGCGTAGATTTCCTCGCCCAGGCTGGTCAGGCGGAATTCGCCGTTGCGCCGGTGCAGCAGCAGCCCGCCCACGGCGTCTTCCAGCCGCTTGAGCGCCTGGCTGACGGCCGGCTGGCTCAGGTGCAGCGCCTGCGCCGCCCGGCCCACGCCGCGGGCCTGCACCACGAACATGAAGGTGCGCAGCAGGTTCCAGTCCATGCGTTCGGGCGCCAGCGGCAGGGCGTTGGCGGGGCGGACGGCGGGGCGTTCAGTCAAGGCGGGCATGTGGGCGGACAAGAAGGCATTGAAGCGGACCAGGGCAGGCCGACAACCTGCCCGTCCGTTAGGCCGGCCGCCAGGGGGTCAGGCGCCGGCCAGTCCTGCGAAGAATCGCGCGGCGTTGGATTCCAGGCCCTCGATATAGTAGCCGCCTTCCTGCACGATCAAGGTGGGCAGCGCCAGGCTGCCGACCTCGCGGCCCAGCCGCTCGAAGCCATCTTCCGACACGGCCACCATCGCCTGCGGGTCCTTCTCGAAAATATCGAACCCCAGCGACAGCACCAGCACGTCGGGCTGGAACTTCTCGATGGCCGCGCGCGCCTGGGCCAGGCGGTCGAAGAACACCGATTCGGGCGACCCGTGCGGCATCGGCAGATTCACGTTGTAGCCATAGCCATCGCCCGCGCCGCGCTCATCTTCAAAGCCGGCCACCACCGGGTAGAAGTTCTCGGGGTCGCCGTGGATCGACACGTACAGCACGTCGTTGCGTTCATAGAAGATGTCCTGGATGCCCTGGCCGTGGTGCATGTCGGTATCCAGGATCGCCACGCGGCCGTACTTGCCGCGCAGGCGCTGGGCGGCAATCGCCGCGTTGTTCAGGTAGCAGAAGCCGCCTGCCGCATCGCGCCGGGCGTGGTGGCCGGGCGGACGGCAGATGGCGTAGGCGTGGCGGTCGCCGGCCACGATGCGGTCGGCGGCGGCCACGGCGCACTGCGCCGACCAATAGGCCGACCGCCAGGTGTTCGGCCCCACCGGGCAACTGCCGTCGGCCAGGTAGCGCGCCGCCTGCGCCAGCACGCCGCGCAACGCGTTGGGTTCGCGCACGAAGACGTTGGACACGACCTCGTCGCCCCAGTCCTCGGGCAGCTTTTTCCAGTCGGCGTGGGCGTTCTGCAGGAATTGCAGGTAGGCCGGCGTGTGCACCGCGGCCAGCGGCTCGGTGCCGTGGTCGGCAGGCGCCTGCACGTCAAAGCCCAGGTGGCGGGCGGCCTGCGCCAGCGCGTCCAGGCGCGACGGCACTTCCTGCGGCGTGCGCATCTTGCCGCGCGAGAAGTAGGTCTGCGGATGGTGCAGTTTCTGGTCGTCGTGGAAAAACGCCTTCATGCTTGTTGCCCCTTCAGGTGGAATTGAACGCGGCGCTGGCCGTAGGCCCCCAGCAATAGCACGGATACCAGCGACAGCAGCGAAATCCCCGAGAACAGCAGCGCCAGCGGCCACCACTGGCCCTTGAAATTCTCGGCCAGCACCGTGCCCAGCATTGGCGTCAGGCCGCCGAAGATCGCACCCGACAGCTGATAGGCCATCGAAATGCCGGTGTAGCGGATCGCCGTGGGAAAGCTGTCGCTGACAAAGCCCGCAATCACCGCATAGTAGGCGCCCATGAACAGCACCGCCACGCCGATGCCCAGCGTGATCGACGAAAGCGACCCCATGTCCACCAGGTTGAACATCGCGTACGGCGTGAAGATCGACACCAGCGCGGTGAACGCCAGGAACCGCAGATTGCCCACGCGGCTGGCGATGTAGGCGGCCAGCGGCGTGATGAAGAACTGCATGATCGACACCACCAGCAGGCAGTCCAGGATCACCGCGCGGTTCAGGCCCACGTACTGCGTGGTGTAGGCGATCATGAACGTGCTGGTGAAATAGAACCCCGCAATGCCCAGCACATTGGCGCCCACCGCCATCGCCAGCAGCTTGGGCGCGCCGGTCAGCACCTGCGCCAGCGGGGCGCGTTCGGGTTTGGTGTGTTGAGGCTGCTTTTGCTTCGCGGCCCGGGCCTGCTTTTCTTCCAGGAAATCAGGCGATTCGTTCACGCTCAGGCGGATCACGAAGCCCACCGCCAGCAGCACGGCCGAGAACAGGAACGGCACACGCCAGCCCCACGACAGGAAGGCCGCGTCGTCCAGCCCCGTCACTAGCTTGAACATCAGCATCGACAGGATCAGGCCGGCCGGGCTGCCCAGCTGCGCGAACGACGCGAAGAAGGTGCGCTTGCTCTTGTCCGGCGAATGCTCGCCCGCCATCAGCACCGCGCCGCCCCATTCACCGCCCACCGCCACGCCTTGCACGATGCGCAAGAGCACCAGCAGGATCGGCGCCCAGATGCCGATCGACGCGTAGGTCGGCAACAGGCCGATCAGCACAGTCACCGTGCCCATCATCAATAGGGTGATGACCAGCGATTTCTTGCGCCCGATGCGGTCGCCGATATGCCCGAAGATCGCGCCGCCCAGCGGCCGCGCAAAAAAGCCCACGGCAAAGGTGCCGAACGCGGCCAGCGTGCCGTAGAAGCCCGTGGCCGATGGAAAGAACAGTTTGCCGAACACCAGCGCGGCGGCGGTGGCGTAGATATAGAAGTCGTACCACTCGATCATGGTGCCGACGAAAGCGGCCGTGGACGCGCGCACCGGCTGGTGGCCCGTCTTGGAATTTCCCCTCATGTTTATCTCTCTGAAATGGGTTGAGGTTTGCTGCGTCAGTCGTTATACGCGCGGCCTCGCCATAAGAAAAATTCTGAATTCTTATTCGCGAAATTCAGCGAATTTATGAGTGAAAACCCTAGGTTTGGCCGAAGATGGGGGAATTTGCCGAAGGGCGCCGGGTTGCAGCCGACCCGAGCCAGCCCCCTTGGCGGGGTCGGCGCACAGAGAGGGCGCCTGGCCATGCCCACTCCGATATAAGAAACCCAAGCCTTTGATAATTAACGATTCTTGACACGGGTCTGTGCAATTGTTCACCCGAAATTCCCCCTGTCCTTGTCCTGAATCAAGGGACGGCTCATCAGGGTTTGTACCTATTAAATGCTAGCGCTAACGTGGTCTCAGTGCTGACGTTGGTCGCTACACATGCGTGCACAGCAGCAACGTGCTCATCCCCCCTGACTGACGTCGGTTGTCATCAACGACTTCAATCAGGAGCCCATCATGAGATGCGCAGACCAGGAAGGTGGATGTAGCAAGGCGGGAACGAACGGACGCAAGACGGCAGAACGGAGGGTGACGCGCGCCGCGCGGGCTCAACACGGAAACCGTCAGGCGCGCCGCTTGATTTCCCGCCTGGCTCCCCTGACGGTCGCGCTGTTTGCCGCCTTCGCCGCCATGCCGGTGTTGGCGCAGGAAGTGCCGCAAGGCACCTACACCGAGCCCTTCCAGGTGCGTGACGGTGAAGAAAAAGTCTTTGTCGGCGGCACGATCATCAACCCGACCCCGCCGTATCCGGCCCAGATGGGCGGCACCGGCATCCAGGTCATCGGCGGCAGCGCCATCCTGGACCCCTCGCGCGGCGATGGCAGCCCCATCCGCATCAACGTCAGCGGCAACGCCATCGACGGCCTGTACGTGCGCAGCGGCGGCAAGATCGAGGTCAAGGCCGGCGGTACCTACATCCATGCGGGCGGCGGCGACGTGCGCGGCATCTACAACGTGGGCACCGGCGCCGCGGCGTCGGAATTCGAAGGCACCAACGTCTACGTCACCACCGACTTCTTCGATTCCTACGCCTTGCGCTCATTCGGCGCCCAGGCCACCACCGTGCTGCACGATTCCACCCTGACCACGCTGCAGGACAACTCCAAGGGCGTCGAGCTGTGGCAGGGCGCGGGCGCAGAATTGAACAACGTCGATATCCTGACGCGCGGCGACACCGCCTACGGCATTCATGTGCTGGACAGCGCCCGGATCACGACGAACGGCGGTTCCATCATCACCGAAGGCGCCACCAGCTATGGCGTGCTGGTGCAAAGCCAGGGCGCCTACACCGGCGACGGCACCCGCATCCATACCCAGGGCGCCGGGGCAGTCGGCGTCTATGTGAACAGCAACGGCGTGTTCCAGGGCAACAATATGTGGATCCAATCCGACCAGAGCTACGGCGTCTACGTCAGTGGCGGCCAGGTCGGCCTGGCGGGCACGACCATCAACGGGGTCAAGGACGGCACCTACGGCCTGTTCGCCACGTCGTCGGCGCCCGTCACACTCCAGGGCGGTGCGGTGCAGACGCTAGGCAACAACGCGGTGGCCGTGCGCGTGCAGTCCGGGTCCGTCGCCGACATCGATGGCGCCTACGTGCACACGGTGGGGCAGGCCTCCCACGGCGTGCACGTGGAAGGCTGGGGCACCGTCAACCTGGGCCGCCATGACGGCACGGGCACCCTGGTTAGCACCGAAGGCGACGGCGCCGACGCCGTGCGCGTGTCGCCCAACGCCACGCGCTTTTCCGCCACCGGCGCGACCTTGCATGCCGCGGGCGCCAACGCCCAGGGCCTGCACCTGACCGGCACCGCAGGCGCTGCCGCCCAGGTCTTTGACCTGACCGATTCTGCCATCGCATCTGACCAGGCCGATGGCATCCACCTGACCGGCGGCCCGGCCGTCATCAACCTGACCGGCTCGTCCGTCACCGGCGGCAACGCCGCCTTCAACATCGGCGCCGACGCGCCGGGCCAGGCCGACATCGTGGCCAGCGGCTCGCGCATCGACGGCCGCGTGCTGACCCAGGCCGGCAGCACTACAAACCTGGACCTGACCGACGGCAGCACTTGGCAAGTCACCGGCGATTCGGTCGTGACCACGCTGGTCAACGTCGACAGCCTGGTGAACCTGCGCGCCGCCGCCGACGTGGCCGCCAACCCGACCCGCGCCGCGTCCTACCGCGTGGTGCAGGTCACCGGCGACTACCGCGGCGACAACGGCGCCCTGGACGTGAACACCTACCTGAACGCCGGCGGCGCGCTGGCCGACCAGCACACCGACCGCCTGCTGATCGCGGGCGATGCGTCCGGCACCACCTATGTGCAGGTCACCCCCGTGGCCGGCAGCCCCGGCGGCCTCACCACGCCCGACGGTTCGCTGGGTGCGCACGAAGGCATCTCGCTGGTGCAGGTCGGCGGGCACTCCACCGCCCAGGCCTTCGCGCTGCCCGGCGGTTACGCCGTCACGCACGATTCGCCCTACGCCTACCACCTGTACGCCTACGGCCCCGGCTCGGAAAACGGCGCCGCCGATGCGTCGCAATCGCTGGTGGGCAACGGCGACAGCTTCTGGGACTATCGCCTGCAAAACGCCTACGTCACGCCCGAAGGCCCGGTCGACCCCGGTGGCAGCCCCGGCGGCAGCCCCAGCGTGCCGTCTGGTGCCCGCCCGGCCGTCGCACCGCAAGTCGCCAGCTACCTCACGGCGCCCATCGCCTTGCAGTACGCCACCATCGCCGACCTGGACTCGCTGCACCGCCGCCTGGGTGAAATCCGCGACGACCGCCAGCTGACGCGCGACCAGGGCCCGGGGGAATTCTTCTTCCGCGCTTACGGGGGGGACTTCAGCTACAGCAGCAACCGCGGCTTCAAGCAGTACGGCTACGACGCCGACGGCGACTACAGCGCCATCCAGCTGGGCGGCAACCTGCTCAGGCTGCGCGACGACCACGGCACCTGGCGCTTTGGCGCGGCAGGCACCCTGGGCTGGCTGAACTTCACGCCCGACGCCGTCGACGGCCACAGCAAGGGCAAGGCCGACATCTACCGCCTGTCCGGCTACGCCACCTACCAGAGCCAGCAGGGCTGGTACGTCGACAGCATCCTGTCCGTCGGCCGCTTTGACGGCAGCATCGCCACCGACGCGCGCGGCAAGGCCATGGACCTGCGCGGCGACAGCTACGCCGCGTCGGTCGAAGCCGGCTACCCCATCGCCCTGAGCCGCGGCTTCATCCTGGAACCGCAAGCCCAGGTCATCGCCCAACGCCTGACCTTCGACCGCCGCACCGACGTCGACGGGCTGGACGTGGACATCGGCTCGCAGAACCAGGTCACCGGCCGCTTGGGCGTGCGGCTGACGCGCCCGTTCGAACTCAACCGCGGCATCCTCACGCCGTACCTGGGCCTGGATGTGATGCACGGCTTTGTCGGCGGCAGCGACGTGCGCGTCGGCGACGTGCGCTTTGACACGGGCAAGTACGGCGACGCCATGCGCTTGTCCATCGGCGCCACCGGCACCGTCACCGAGCAGTTCTCGCTCTACGGCGAAGTGGCGCGGCAGGAAGACATCGGCAGCGCCGGGGTGCAGTCGTGGATGTTCAACGGCGGCATTCGGTACTTGTTCTGACGAACGCGGGGTCCGCGCGGATCGCCGCCATTCTGGCTGGCGAATCCGCCAGCACCGCGTCCACCCCCAAGCATGCCGCCGCCTGGTAATCGGCGGCATTGTTCACGGCAATCGCCACGATCCGCACCTGTGGCGATCGCTGGCGAAAGCACGCCACCGACTCGGGCGACCACAGCGTCGCGTCGATCTCCGACCGGCCTTCACCCAGCGTGAACTTCTCGGTCACCGTCACCTTGCGATGCAGTTCGAACGCCGTC
Source organism: Achromobacter sp. DH1f (assembly GCF_000633435.1). Lineage (NCBI taxonomy): Bacteria > Pseudomonadati > Pseudomonadota > Betaproteobacteria > Burkholderiales > Alcaligenaceae > Achromobacter > Achromobacter sp. DH1f. Next base: position 66,546 of record NZ_AYMF01000023.1, read on the forward strand.
CAGGTCGATGCCGCGGGCGGTTCGATGCAGCCCGCGCCCAGGCTAACTTGCAGCAGGCGCAAACGCGTCGCGTCGCGCGACTCGAACAGACGTGCCTGCGGATACGCCGCAAAACTCTGTTGGTAATCGGCTTCGGTGGAATAGATCACCACGCGCGGCCAGGCCTGTTCCTCGGTCAGCACGCGAGCCACGGCCTGCGTTTGCGGGGCGGCGGGCAAGGCCTTCATGTCCAGGATGACCGGCATCCCGGGCGGAATGGCGCGCAAGGCTTCGCGCAGCGTCGGAATGCCTGTCGGATGGTCACGGTAGGGGTAGTCGTTGTTGTTGCTGCTGCTGCTGCTGCTGCTGCTGCTGCTGCTGTCGTTGCCCTTGTCTTTGTTGCCAGTACCCGGCCGCTGGAACGTCCACCCGGCATTGACCCGCGCCAGTTCGGCCGCGGTATGGCTGGCGACGGGGCCACGCGCGTCGGTCAACGCCGACAGGTCTGCCGGGCGGTACAGCACCGGAACCCCATCGCGGCTCAATTGCACCGTCAGCCACAAGGCGTCAGCGCGGTGCTCGATGGCCAGCCGGATCGCTTCGAGCGTGTTCTCCGGCGCATCGGCCGTGCCGCCGCGGTGCGCGATGACCATTGGCAGGGACGCGGCGGGGCGAGCCGGGGGAGTCGACGCGCAGGCGGTCAGCAGGGCGGCGCAGAGGGCGAGCAGGCTGGCACGCAGAGGGGCTTGGGGCACAGGGGACTCCGGGAGAGACGACGTGTCAGTCTACGTTTTTCTGCGACAGCGCAATTTCCACTTTCCCATCAATCCGCACCGACCCGCCCGAATGTCAGCTGCTCAACCACCGCCCCGGTATGAAAATCCACAATCTCGCCGCCATGCGTCAATAGCCGATCGCCAAACCAATCCGACGCCAGCCGTGCCGGTGGCCCGCGATGGCGCAGGATGGCGTTGTCGACCGCGCCGGTACGGGCATCGATGACCAGGTCTTCGCCCCAGTTGCTGCGGGGCGTCTCTGACAGGGGCAGGCACAGGTAGGTGCCGTCTTCATTGAAGTAGATGTTGCCGGCGCGCACTTCGCCGTACTCGCCGATATCGCGCGACCAGCGCACCGCGCCGTCGCGGTCGCAGCACAGCAGGCGGTTGTTGGCGGCCGTGGCGAACAATGCGGCGCCGTCTCGGGCGAAGCGCACCCGCCCCACTTTTTCGCCCAACGGGAGCTTGACCTTCTGAACGTCGCCGCTGCGGCAGTCGACGGCCAGCACCGAGTCTTTCGCGCGTTCGTCCGGGGCCCACAAGCGGCCATCGAAGGGGTCCACATCGCCGAAGCGGGCGTCGAGATCGCGCGCGATGGGGTCGCTGCATGCGCCGCTGTCCAGGTCGATCACCACGGGGCGGCGCTTGCCATTGAAGACGCTGACCAGGGCAAAACGGCCCGAGGGGTCAAAGCGCGACCAGAACGACAGGAACTTGTCGGTCTGGTGTGCGACGTTGCCGTTGGCCACGAAGGTCAGGCGGGTGCGACTGGCATTGCGCACGGTCACCCAGTCGGCCGAGGCCAACGCCAGGGCATTGCCGTCGCGGGCCACATCATTGACGACGTCGCCGGCCTGCGCGCCGGGCACGGCCGACAACTGGCCGCTGGCAGGGTCGTACCTGGCCAGCCCGGGCTGGGGCAGGAAACGATCGGTCTGGTCGAAGAACACCAAACGGCGGCGCACATCTATGTACATCTCGGACTCCGGCGGGGGGCAGGGCAGCACTATATCGCTTGCCGCCTGCGCATGGTCGGGCAGCGCGCGCCAGATTGGCGCGGTGCCCAAGAACGCCGCCTGAATTGCTGCGTCACGGTTGTACCCGCACGCCGCACTGCCCGCAAAAGCTCGCCCCGGGCGTGAGCGCGGCTTTGCATTGCGGACAGGCGGCCAGAACCAGCGATGCGCCGCATTGCCCGCAGTACCGGCCGCCCGCGGCTTGCGATGCGCCACAGGCATTGCAGTGGATGGTGGACGGCTGGGGCGCGCGGTTTGCCGGCGCATCGCCTTGCGCCGGATAGCGGCCATGGCGTTGGCCATGGGCGCCGCCATGAGAATCTTGACCGTGGTGGCTGCCGTAGGCGCCGCCCAGAAGTTGCTTGAATAGGCCCATGTTCGGACTCCCGTTAGCCTTGCGGCATTGATCTGGGCTCGATTCAAAAGCATGAAGTAACTTTAGGGTCAACGGGTGGCTCGGCTTCGAACAGTCGGAAGCGCAGCGTGGCGGGCTTGCCCCCGCAGGGGGCCAAGCCCGCTTCGGTCCAGTCGATTCAGACGCATGAGGTAAATTCGTCGCCCCGGGCGAGGCTCGGTCATGCTTGGCCCAAGCCCGCTTGCGCACGCTGTATCCATTCCTTGTTGAATTTTTTGGTGGCACGCGGCCAGTGACGCGCTTCGTTGATGATTTCGGCAAACAGGTCGCCCGCGCGGGCCTGGTCTTCGCGGTTGCCTTGCGCCTGCAACCATTCGGCATACAGACAAGCGGCAGCCGGGCTATTGGCACGGATGAGGGCCTGCTCGAATGCCCGGCGTGCGGCGGGTAGGCCGGCCAAGGCCAATGAACGGGCATATAGCAGGCCGGGATCGGCCTGATCGCGCATTATGGGGTGAGCGGCGAACAAGGTATCAAGCGCAGCCACGGCGCCCGCGCCGTTGCCGCAGGCAAATTCGGCTCGGGCCAGGCCTTTGAGCAAGTCGGGGTCGTCGGCGAAGGGGCCGTGGGCGGCATCCTGATACAGCTGGCGGGCTTCGGTGGATTCTCCCGAGGCGAGCAGGGCATTGGCCAGGTGCATGCGGTTCTGTACGGTGGGCGCCCGGTCTACCTCTCGGCGCGCCTGGCGCACGGCGCGGTTGGGGTCGATCAGCTGTGTCGCGACACGTGCCGTGACATGTGCGCCGCGCGAATGGCGAATATCCGGCAAATAGATGGCCAGCAAGTAGACGATGCTACCCAGCCCGGGAAATGAAAACAGAATGATCAGCCAATAGGTGTTCTGATGGCTGCGCACGGCGTGCACGGCAAAGAACAACGCAATGACGACATGAAGGCCTATACCCAGATACGGCATGGTGGTCATAGAAAGAGGGTCTGAAAGGGGCCCGAACCCGTGCGGCGTCGCTGTGGTCCGAGCAATAAACAGCGCAGAAATTCTAGGCGAGGCGTCGTCAATGAAGCGTAGGAAGTTTCCGATAACGCGGCAGGGGCGCGGTTTTTTCTGCAACCCCCACAGGTATCATTGAGCGATTGCGCCAGCCCGCCGTTTTGGCATCGCCCCTTTTTTGCCGGAGACCCCCCATGTTCCCCCTAGAAGTCCTGTTGCCCTATCTGCTTGCCTGCGCCATCGTGGTGGTGTCGCCCGGTCCGGACAACATCCTGGCGCTCAGCCGCGGCCTCAGTCAGGGCAGGGTGGCGGCCGCCGTGTCGTCGCTGGGTGCGGCCGGGGGCATCATGGTGCATACGGTGGCGGCCACGTTTGGGCTGTCGCTGCTGATGCAGACGTCCGAAGCGCTGTTCTGGGGCATCAAGCTGGTGGGCGCGGCCTACCTGATCTACCTGGGCATCAAGGCGCTTCGCGCCAAGGACCTGATCACCCTGCGCAAGTCGCACCACCTGCCGCTGCGCAAGGTGCTGAGCGTGGGGTTCTTCTCGAATGTGCTCAATCCCAAGCCGGGGCTGTTCGTGCTGGCGTTCCTGCCGCAGTTCGCGGATGCCAGCCGGGGCTCGGTGCAGGTGCAGATGCTGGTCTACGGGTCGATCTTTGCCTTGCTGACCTTCGTCATCTTTGCGCTGGTGGGCGCCTTTGCCGCCCGCTTGTCCGGCTGGCTGATGTCGCGTCCGGCGGTGGCGGCGCGGTTGAACACGACGGCGGGGCTGACGCTGGTCGGCGCGGGCGTGCTGGTGCTGTCGCTGAAGTCGGGCAAGGCCTGACGGGCTGGTCCGTTACCCAATCCACGGCGTTGCCAGGGGCTGCCACAGCGCGCGGCCCATCGGCGACCACACCCCTGCGAACAAGGCCAGGTTCAACACAACCGTGATCGCGTAGACGATTCGAAACGGCCGTTTCACCGATTTATGCCGCAGCCAGCGCTGGGCCAGCAACGCGCCGGGCCAGCCGCCCGCCAGCGCCAAACCATGCAGGGTGCGTTCGGGAATCCGCCACAGGCCGGCCCGGGCCAGGGCCTTGTCGCGGGCATAGACGCCGAAGGTGATGAGGCTTAGCACCACGTAGGCAACGCCCACCCACAGTGGCACAGCCCACAGGTAGGCGGCCAGGCCATAGGCGGCGGCGCAGGCCAGCAGGAAGATCGGGCCCTTCATGATCGGGGCGCCTTGCCGCGATTAGCGGTCGAGATCGCGATGGCGGCAGGGGTTCTGGATAGGTTCATTGCATGCGTTCCGACGCTGCGTTGGCGTGTTCCGGCCGCGCGGCGAGCCGAGGTGAGGGCGACACTTGGCGGCCGCCGGCATCTCGCCTACCAGGACGCCGCCCGGCGCGAGTCACCGAGTGTAGAGAATTTTGAAGAAGCGCATCACGCGCCTTCAGCATGCACGGCACCGCGCCATGGGCGACCGGCCCTGCCGTCCGCGGCTCTTGGCCCCCGCGCCGTCACCGATTGAGATATTTACGACCGTGGCGTTCATGTTTTCTTGAATCGGCGGCCCGTAGACTCGACGCAGACGCCGCCCGGCCATGTTGCCGGGCGGTGGCGTTTGGGAACGACACGGAAATCCTGCAATGACGACACATGCCTCCCGGTATTCGGATTACCTGCATTTCTTTGCGGCCTGGCTGGGCAACCCCCTGAAGGTCGCGGCCATCGCGCCGTCGGGCGCGGCGCTGGCCGAGTTGATCACCCGTGATGTCCGGCCCGGCAGCGGGCCAGTGCTGGAGCTGGGGCCGGGCACCGGCGCGTTCACGCGGGCCTTGCTGGCGCGGGGCGTGGACGAGGCCAGCCTGGTGCTGGTCGAGCCGGATGCCCGCTTTGCCCAACTGCTGCAGCGGCGCTATCCGCGCGCCAGCATCCACCAGATCGACGCGGCGCGCCTTGGCCGTGCAGGGCTTGCGGCGGGCGCTGCCGAGGCCGTGGTCAGCGGCTTGCCCTTGCTGGCGATGCCGCCGCGGCAGGTCATGGCCATTCTGGCGAGTGCGTTCGGCCAGTTGGCGCCGCAGGGCTGTTTTTACCAGTTCACCTATGGGGTGCGTTGCCCGGTGCCACGCGTCATTCTGGACCGGCTGGGCTTGAAAGCGACCCGCATGGGCCGCACGCTGTTCAATCTGCCGCCCGCGACGGTGTACCGGTTTTCACGCCGGCCGCCGGCGCGCGGCTCAGCCGTCCAACCCCGCCCGTCGCACCCGCACCGGCACTGACTTGTACGACGGCGTACCGCTGTCCTGGTCGATGTAGTCCAGCGGCACCAGGACGTTCGCTTCCGGGTAGTAGGCCGCCACGGTGCCGCGCGCGATGCTGTATTCGATGGCGGTGATGTTCCTGAGCGTCAGCTTGCGGCCATCGGTGGCGGTGTCGATGTCGACCAAGTCACCGTGTTCCAGGCCGAGCGCCGCCAGGTCGTCGGGGTTCATGAACAGCACGTCGCGCCGGCCGAACACGCCTCGGTAGCGGTCGTCCAGGCCGTAGATGGTGGTGTTGTACTGGTCGTGGCTGCGTATCGTGACCAGGGTCAGGACGTCGTCTTCCCACGCCGTGTTGCTTTCGCGGATGCCGGGAAACACCGAGAACATCGCCTTGCCCGAGGGCGTGTTCCAGCGCCGCTCGGTGGCGGGCAGCGGCATGCGAAAGCCGCCCGGCACGCGGATGCGGGCGTTGTAGTCGTCAAAGCCCGGGATGGTGCGTTCGATCAGCGTGCGGATGCGGTCGTAGTCGTCGACCAGACCCAGCCAGTCGACCTTGCTGGCGGGCAGCACGGCGCGGGCCATGCCGGCGACGATGGCCGGTTCGGACCGCAGGTGCACCGAGGCCGGCTTCAAGCCGCCGGCGGACGCGTGCACCATCGACATGGAATCTTCCACCGTGATCGACTGCGGGCCGCCGGCCTGCACGTCCAGTTCGGTGCGGCCCAGCACGGGCAGGATGAAGGTTTCCTTGCCCACCAGCAGGTGCGACCGGTTCAGCTTGGTGCCCAGGTGCACGGAAAGGCGCAGCTGTTTCATGGCGTCAAAGCAGCGTTCGGGGTCGGGCATGGCCATGGCGAAGTTGCCGCCCAGGCAGATCAGCGCCTGCACCTGGCCGGCGATCATGGCCTGCATGGCCTGCACCGAATCGTGGCCATGGGCGCGCGGCGGAGAGAAACCGAACACGTCTTCCAGGTTGCGCAGGAAGCTCTCGGAGGGCTTTTCGGTGATGCCGACGGTGCGGTTGCCCTGCACGTTGGAATGGCCGCGCAGCGGGCAGATGCCGGCGCCGCGCTTGCCGATATTGCCGCGCAACAGCAGCAGGTCGGCGATCAGCCGCACGTTGGCGGTGCCCTTGTTGTGCTGGGTGATGCCCATGCCGTAGGTGACGATGGCGGCGGTGGATCGTGAATAGGCCTCGGCCACCTGTTCCAGACTGGCGCGGGGCAGGCCGCTGTGCTTTTCGATGTCGGCCCACGAGGTCGCTTCCAGGTCGGCGATCAGCGCGTCGACACCTTGGGTGTGCTGGGCGATGAAGTCGTGGTCCAGCGCGTCGCCGCGCTCGGCATCCAGCGCCAGCAGCGCCTTCATGATGCCCTTGAGCGCCGCGGCGTCGCCGCCGGCCTTGACCTGGTAGTAGGTCGAGGCGATGTCGGTGGACCCGTAGGTGGCCATCTCGACGATGCTCTGCGGGTCGGCGAAGCGTTCCAGCGCGCGTTCGCGCAGGGGGTTGAAGACGATGATCGGCACCTTGCGGCGGGCGGCTTCGTGCAGCGTGCCCATCATGCGCGGGTGGTTGGTGCCCGGGTTGTGGCCGATCGAGATGATGAAATCGGTGTGGTCGAAGTCGTCCAGCGACACGGTGCCCTTGCCGATGCCGATGGACCGCGGCAGGCCGACGCTGGTGGCCTCGTGGCACATGTTCGAGCAATCGGGAAAGTTGTTGGTGCCGAATTCGCGGGCGAACAGCTGGAACAGGTAGGCCGCTTCGTTCGAGGCCCGGCCCGATGTGTAGAACTCGGCCTGGTCGGGCGTTTCCAGTTCGCGCATGACCTGGCCGATGCGGGTGAAGGCGTCTTCCCAGGACACCTCGCGGAAGGTGTCGCTGGCGGCGTCGTAGGCCATGGGGTGGGTCAGGCGGCCGAAGTTTTCCAACTCGTGGTCCGACAGCGCCAAGAGCGACGTGACCGTGCGCTGGGCGAAGAATGCCGGCGTGACGCGCTTGCTGGTCGCTTCCCAGGTGACGGCCTTGGCGCCGTTCTCACAGAACTGGAAGGTAGATTTGTGTTCTTTGTCGGGCCAGGCGCAGCCGGGGCAGTCAAAGCCCGTGGGCTGGTTGGTGCGCAGCAGCAGCACGGGGGCCTGCACCACTTCCATCTGCTGGCGCACGGCCTGGGCGGTGGCCTTCAAGGCGCCCCAGCCGCCGGCCGGGCCGTTGTAGGGGCGGATGCCGGGCACTTCTCGTTGCTTGCTCATCATGATTCTCCTGCTGGCGCCGGGCTGCAGCCCGTGACGGCAAGACGGCGCCGTCCACGCCCAAGGTCGACAGCGTGCCTTGCGGCGGTGCAGCAGGCCAATCGTTTGACTGAATTTCGTGATAACCAGCGGTTATCACGGCGGGTAACGCTGCAAATTGTGCGGAGTGAGCCGGTATCGCGATTCAGCGGGTATCGCGGTTCACGGCGGCGTCCCGGTTCAGCGGCTCGTTCAGCGCGGCTTCCAGGTCCAGCCCCGTGGCGATCTGCCAGGCGGCCTCGGACAAGGCCGGTTGCGGCTCGCGCCGCAGGCGGATCAGGCAGACGTCCTGGGTGATTTCCGGGGTGATGGGATGCACCCGCAGGTCGGCGCCTTCATGGCGGGTGGGCAGGGCGCTCAGCGGCAGGATGCTGAAGGCGCGGCCGCTCTGGCATTCGGCCAGCAGCATGCGCATGTCGTTGGTTTCCAGCACCACGTCGGGCTGCGCGCCGGCCGATCTGAACTGTTCGTCCAGCGTCTGGCGGTTCTGCATGTCGCGGCTGAGCAGGCACAGCGGCAGCTCGGCCACTTCGGCCCAGCCCAGCTGGCGCGGCAGCGAGGCCTGGGCGTCGGCCACCAGCACATAGCGTTCCGAGAACAGCGGCAGCACGTCGTAGTCGGCGCCGGCCACCGACCGGTCATACAGCATGCCCAGCTGAATGTCCTGTGATTTCAGGCGCTTGAGAATTTCTGGCGTGCTCAGCGCGGCGACTTCCATGGACAGCTGCGGCAGGATCTCGCGGTACTGCGCGCTGAGCAGCGAGGCGGCGTGGCCGGCGGTGGGAATGACGCCGATGGCCAGGTGGCCTTTGGGCACGCTGCGGATCAGCCCGGCTTCCTGGCGCAGGCCTTCCAGCGACGTCAGCATCTGCCGCACCCACTGGATCACGCGTTCGCCTTCGGGCGTGATGCCCTGAAAGCTGCGGTTGCGCCGCACGATGGTGATGCCCAGTTCGCGTTCCAGCTCGCGGATGCCGTTGGACAGGGCCGGCTGCGACACGTGGCAGGCTTCGGCCGCGCGGCCGAAATGCCGGTGCTTGTCCAGGGCGATCAGGTAGTTGAGCTGGCGGATGAACATGGCGGCGCGGCGTGGGGCAGGTGCAACGGCCAAGGATATCTGAAATACCGCGCGGGCCGGATGGCCGGCCGCGCGGCTATGCCTGCCAGGCCGGCCCCCAGGGGCTAGCCGGCTTCGCTGACGCCGCACCACTGCGCGATGAACAGGGCGATGGTCTTGGTGATCAGCCGCAGGGATTCCAGGTGCACGCGTTCGTCAAAGCCGTGGATGTCCAGCGACTTCGGGCCGTAGACCAGGGTGGGCATGTTGCCGTAGATCACGAACACCCGGGCGTCCAGGTAGCCGGGCGTGGTGAAGCTCTGCAGATCGTTCTGGAACGCCTGGCGGTGGCAGGCGCGCAGCGTGTCTTCGGCGGCGCTGCCTTCTTCCAGCACGTAGCCTTCGGCGTAGAAGCCGGTGTAGGTGACCGTGGGCGGCGTGCCGCCCAGCCGCGGGTCGGACACGGCATCCCGCAGGCAGGCGTCGATCTCGGCGCGGGCCTCGTCGGCGGTGGTGCCGGGGTAGATCGCCGCGCGCACGTCGAATTCGCACCAGGGCGGCACGGTCGACGGCCAGTCGCCGCCTTCGATCTTGCCGATATTGAAATTGATCGGGTGGTCCAGGTGCTCGAAATGGCGGTGGCAATGGTGCTGGCCGTTCCATTTGGCCTCGATCCGGCGCAATGCCTCGATGGCGGCATAGGCCGCGTCGATGGCGTTGAAGCCATTGGCCATTTCGCGGGTGTGGGTCGGGTGGCCCTGCACGCGCACCTTGAACCACAGCACGCCGACGTTGGCGCGCACCAGCATGTTCTCTTCGGGCTCCGGAATGATGACGGCGTCGGCCTGGTAGCCGCGCAGCAGGGCCGCCAGTGCGCCGTTGCCGGTGCATTCTTCTTCCACCACCGACTGGAAGTAGATCGGGGCTGCGGGCGCATAGCCCGCGGCGCGCACGGCGTCGTAGGCATACAGGTTGGCGGCCAGACCGGCCTTCATGTCGGCCGCGCCGCGGCCGTACATCCAGCCGTCGATGATGGCGGGGTCCCACGGCGAACGGCTCCACATGTCGACCGGGCCGGTGGGCACCACGTCGATGTGGCCGTTCAGGATCAGCGACCGGCCGGTCTGCGCCTCGGGCCGGTACGTGCCGACCACGTTGAAGGCGTTTTCGTACGACACGGTGACCGGGCCGAAGCCAGGGTGCGACTCGATGTCCTTGACGTCGATTTTCCAGCGGTCCATTGCAAAGCCGCGCTGGCGCATGGCCTCGAACAGGAAGTCCTGCGCCGTATGTTCCTGCTCGCGCAGCGACGGAAACCGCACGAGGTCCTGCGTGAATGCCAGCTGGGCGTCGAAGCGGGCGTCCACGGCTTGCAGAATGCGGCGGGTCTGCTGCTCGGTCAGCGGGGCGGGAGTGGTTGTCTGTGTCATGCGGGGTTCCTTGAACGGTGAAAAGCAATGATCAAAGGGCGGCGGCCCCAAGCGGCTGTTCGGGCCGTCGCTCGGGCAGCCGCTCGGGTCGCCAGTCAGGCAGCGGCGGCGTGCGCCGCGTCCAGGCGCAGGCGGCGCTTGTGGCCGGCCAGCGCCCAGATCGACACCAGCGTGATGGCCGACAGCACCGAATAGAAGATCGCCAGCGGCAGCCACTGGCCCGGGTAGTGGTACGTCAGCCAGGTGCCGATCAGCGGCGTCAGCCCGCCAGCCACCGCGCCGCACAGCTGGTACGACAGCGAAATGCCGGAATAGCGCACATGCGTGGCGAAGGCCGAGCTGATGTAGCCGGCCATGGCGGAATAGATGGCCGCCATGAAGACCAGCACGATCGCGATGCCGGCGATGATGCTGAAGGCGTCGCCGCGCGTTACCAGCATGAACATCGGGTAGGGCGCAAACACCGAGAACAGGGCCGCCGTGATCAGCACGCGCGCCGTGCCCACCACGTCGGCCAGCCAGGCCGCCACGGGCTGCACGATGAACTGGATGATCGCGACCACGAACAGGCAGTCCAGGATCAGCGCGCGGTTCAGGCCCAGCGTCTGGGTGGTGTAGGACAGCATGAACGTGTTGGTGAAATAGATGCCGCCGATTGCCACCGTGCACACGCCCATGCACAGCAGCACGGTGCGCCAGGCGGTGCGCAGCACTTCCTTGGCGGGCACCTCGGCGCGCTGCTGGCGTTCCAGCACCTTGGCGAAATCGGGCGATTCATTGACGCCGACCCGGATGAAATACCCCACCAGCAAGAGCACGGCGCTGATCAGGAAGGGCACGCGCCAGCCCCAGCTGACGAAGTCGGCTTCGTCCAGCGTGGTGAGCAGGCGAAACGCCAGCAATGACAGGATCAGGCCCGCCGGGCTGCCCAGCTGGGCGAACGAGGCCGCGAAGGTGCGGCGGCGTTGCGACGCATGTTCGCCGGCCATCAATACGGCGCCGCCCCATTCGCCGCCCACGGCCAGGCCCTGGGCCAGGCGCAGCAGCAACAGCAGGGCGGGCGCCCACAGGCCGGCGCTGGCGTAGCTGGGCAACAGGCCGATGCCGACCGTGGCCAGGCCCATGATCACCAGCGTTGCCATCAGCGCGTTCTTGCGGCCGACGCGGTCTCCCAGGTGGCCGAAGATCACCCCGCCCAGCGGCCGGGCCAGGAAGCCTGCGGCAAAGGTGCCGAACGACGCCATGGTGCTGACGAACGGGTCCGCAGTGGGAAAGAACACCTTGCCGAAAACCAGTGCGGCGGCGGTGGCGTAGATGTAGAAGTCGTACCACTCGATGGTGGTGCCGACGAAGGCGGCGGTGGCGGCGCGAACCGGTTGCCGTTGCGGGGCAGGGCTGGCGGGAGCGGCCATGGGTTTCTCCTTGTATGGGTATGGATGTTCGAAGGCGGTTTATCGCTTCCGGCGCCATATAACGTCAATTTATGTTTTATAATAATTAACTTAAATTTTGTTTATGTATGGCGGTTTTGCTGGCGCTGCAGGGCACTTCCCGGGCCTGGCCGCCGCCGTCGCCTACCGCGGAACGCCCTGATGCCCTCGACGACTCCCCTGGCCACCCGCCCCGGCGAACGCCTGGACTGGAACCTGCTGCGCACCTTCCTGGTCATCGTCCAGGAACGCAGCATCAGCGGCGCCGCCGCCAAGCTGCACCTGACGCAGTCCGCCGTCAGCCAGGCGCTCAAGCGCCTGGAAGACCAGTTGCAGCGGCGGCTGATCGAACGCCACAACACCGCGTTCACCGTCACCAACGCGGGCGAAGAAGTCTGCCGCGCGGCCGAAGCCATACACGGCAATGTGTCGCACCTGCTGACCCACGTGTCGCAGACCGACGTGGCCGAAGTGGGGCGCATCCACCTGCTGGTGGCCAGCCGCATCCACTCCACCGTGTACGACAACTTCTGGGCGGACTTTCATCGCGTGCATCCGCGCATCGAGGTGCAGATGGACGTGCTGCCCAGCAGCGAGATCAGCACCCTGGTCCAGCAGCGCGCGGCCACGGCCGGCATCGCGCTGTGCCGGCAGATGCCCAAACGGCTGGATCACAAGGTCTTCCTGCAACAACGCTATGCGCTGTTCTGCGGCCGCAACCACGCGCTGTTCGGGCGTCAGGACATCCGCATCGAAGACCTGCTGGGCGAGAATTTCGTGTCTTTTGCCAGCGACGCCCTGGGCGACAGCCTGTCGCCGCTGACTATCTTTCGCGACCAGCGCGGGTTTTCAGGCCGCATTGTCGCGTCGTCGACGCATCACGATGAGGTCAAGCGGCTGCTGATCGCCGGCTTTGGCATCGGCTGCCTGCCGGAACACAGTGTGCAGGCAGACCTGGCGCAAGGCCGCCTGTGGCGGCTGCCGCCGGGCGAGGGCGTGTGCTCGGTGGACCTGCATCTGCTGTGGCACCGCGACGCCCAGCACACGCCGGCCGAAGTCGTCTTCCTGAAGCATTTCCGCGACTACATCGACCGCTATTCGATGGCCGAACGGCTGGCGACCGCGTAGGTGCGGACAGGCCAGGGGCTTGACAGCCCGGAACACAACGAATAATGTTGCTACTACCAACTAATAATTCGTTGACCGTTCATTCAGCCATGAGCCTCACCCGCAAGCGCAGCGCGACCCAGGACGCGGAAGCCCTTTACGAAGCCGTCAATCAACTGATCCGGGTGCATCAGTTTCGCGATCGCGACCGCATCTGTTGCTACGACGTGTCGGTGGCACAGTGCTATGCGCTGGAAACGCTGGTCAAGCAAGGCCCGCTGCGGCTGCAGTCGCTGGCACAAGAGATGTTCCTGGATAAAAGCACCGCCAGCCGGGTGGTCGATTCGCTGGAACGCAAAGGCTATGTCACGCGGGTGGCCGACGCCGCCGACCGACGCGCCGTGCAACTGGCGCCTACCGCCAAGGGCAGGGCGCTGTACCAGACCATCCGCGCGGACTTGGTCGCCGAAGAGGCCGCCATGATCGAACACATGCCGCCCGAGGTTCTGGACGGCGCCTTGGATCTACTCGGCCAGCTGACCCGCGCGGCGCAGGCGCGCTGCGGCGCCCAGGCGACCCGCCCGGCTGAATAACGCATCCCAAAGCAGAATCGTTGCAGGTCCGCCGTGGCGCAAGCGCGGCATTTTTTTCAATCAAATAGTTGTTAGTACCAATTAATAGTGGGAATCCCCCCACGTGTCTTGAAAGAAGAGGTGTCAATCATGAGCATGGATCATCTACCCATTGCAATCGTCGGCGCAGGGCCCGTCGGCCTGGCTGCCGCGGCCCATTTGCTGGACAGGGGGCTTGCGCCCCTGGTGTTCGAAGCTGGCGCCACGGCAGGAGCCAGCATCGGCCGCTGGGGCCATGTGCGCATGTTTTCCCCGTGGAGCTTCAACATCGATGCCAAGGCCGCGGCATTGCTGGCGCCGACGGGCTGGGTGGCGCCGCCGGCCGACGCGTATCCCACAGGGCGAGACCTGTTGACGCAGTACCTGTGGCCACTCGCCGAGGTAGCGCCGATTCGCCAGCGCCTGCACCTGAACAGCCGCGTGGTGTCGGTCAGCCGCGCGGGTCACGACGTCATGCGCACTGCGCAGCGCGGGCAGGCGCCGTTCGTGTTGCGGGTGGCGGGCCCCGAGGGCGAGCGGGACGTGTTGGCGCGGGCGGTGATCGATGCGTCCGGCACCTACGCAACGCCCAACTGGATGGGTACGCACGGAATTCCTGCCTTGGGCGAAATGGCGTCGGCGGACCGCATCGCCTACGGCGTGCCCGACGTGCTGGGCGCTGCGCGCCCGCGCTATGCGAACCGACGCGTGCTGGTGCTGGGCAGCGGCCATTCCGCGTTCAACGCGCTTCACGACCTGGCCGAACTTGCCGTCGCCGAGCCACGCACTCAGGTGTTGTGGGCGATTCGCGGCGTATCGCTCGAACGCATCCTGGGCGGGGGCAAGAACGACCAATTGCAGGAACGCGGCAAGCTGGGCCTGGTGATCGGGCGTCTGCTGGATGAAGGCAAGATCGCGCTGCATACCGGCGTTCATGTCGACCGGGTCGCCGAATCGCCTGAAGGGTTGCGCCTGCATGCCGCCAGCCAGATTCTGCCGCCGGTGGACGAAGTCATCGTGGCCACGGGCTTTCGGCCCGACTTGGGGTTGCTGTCCGAACTGCGCCTGGAACTGGATCCGGCTACGCAAAGCCCGGTCCGGCTGGCCCCGCTGATCGATCCGAATGTGCATAGCTGCGGTACCGTGCGGCCGCACGGTGCGGCGGAACTGTCGCATCCCGAAGACGGACTGTACGTCGTGGGCATGAAAAGCTACGGCAGGGCGCCGACGTTCCTGATGTGGACGGGCTACGAGCAGGTGCGCTCGGTGGCAGCGGCCCTGGCGGGCGACTGGGAGGCCGCCGGGCGAGTCGAGCTGGTGTTGCCCGAAACCGGCGTCTGCCACACGCAGTTTCGCCGGCCTGACGCGGTGGCCGAACGCGGATCGGGGTGCGGCACCACCGCATGCGCGAGCGGACGGCAGGGCTAGGGGACGGTCACTGCGTGCGGTCCAGCGTATGGACTTGATCCAGCCGTGGCGTGTCCAGCAGCCGGGCCTTGGCATCCAGCAATTCATCGTCGGTCACGTCGAAGCGCTGGAGCCAGGCCTCGCGCTTGACGCCGGTCAGACGCGGCTCTCCGGCCGCGCTGGCTGCCAAATGTATTCCGGGCTCTGAACTTCTCAGTGCCTTGAGCGCGGCATTGGGCAGCACATACTGGGGCGGCTTGGGGTCGATCAATGTCGCGGCGGTATCCGGTTCATTGCCCGCCTGTATCACGATGCCTGTGCCGTAGTCGTAGAACGCGAACCAGTCGGGGGGCAGCGCCGAGCGCAGCGTATGCAAGCCGCCCACCTGCTCGACCATATCGTGATTGAGCGCCGTCAGCCAGGAAACGGTCTTGAAGGTGTCGCGCTTGAGCTTGGAGGCGGAAAATACCGGCGCGCCGACATCGACGCCGCGGAACTGGTCGGACACGACGGCCTCGGTCGGCTGGCTGCTGTTCCATTCGGTAGGCGACAGCACGAAGCCGAAGCCGCCGTGTCCGTGAAACGCGTGCAGCCGGCGGGCGAAGGCCACGAACAGGCGTTGAAATGCCTGAGGCTGTTCGACGACTTTCGCAAACGGCAGCGCAAAGCGCAGCACGTCCAGCCGCGGGCGTTTCTTGACCTCCCAGGCAGGCGCGGTATCGACACAGAAGGCATACGGCCCGGCGTCCTGACGCTTGGCGCCGCTGGTGTAGCTCAAATCGATCTCTTCGTCTTCGTCGAGGGCATTGAACCAGTCGCGAATGGCGGGCGCCTTGGCGTAGCGCAGGCAGGGCGGGCCGGAAGGAGGTTCGCCGCGCCACAGCCAGGTGAATACGTCGCCGGCCTGGGCCAGGTAATCATCGAAACACTGGGCAATCGCGGCCCGCTTGGCGAGCGTGAAGCCGCCATCGAAGTACAGCGTGCCGGTGACCGTGACCACGGCGCCCACATAGTCTTGTGGACCCCCGCGCATCAGCAGGCCGCCGGGAAACGGTAGCCCCTTCGGGTTCTCGCGCAGCGTGGCGGCAAAGGCTTCCGGGTTCATCTACGCCGCATTGTCCGCCAGCAAGGGCCGCGCCGCTGACGCGCCGCGCAGCGATTCCAGCAGCACGCGCTTGTTCTCGCGGCTGCGGTAGGCGTGTTCGCGCATCAGGTTTTCGGCGCGTACGGCTTCGCGCCGGGTGATGGCGCGCAGCAGGTCTTCGTGGTCTGCCTGCGCCCGCAGCACAAACGGCGTTTCCAGCAGGGAAGGGGTGGACGGCAGCGTCAGCGCGGCGGGGCCGGCCAGCGGGGTCTTGTTGTTGTGTTCCAAGGCGGACAGCAGGGCGCGGTTGCCGGCGGCCTCGCACAGGATTTCGTGAAAGCGCCGGTTGATCTGGCCCCAGGCGCGCGCGTCGACGGTGGTGTTGGGATCGCGCCTGGCGGGCGCCAGCAGCGCGCGGCCTTCTTCGACGGCTTCGGACAACTGGGCTAGCACGGCCTCGGATGCGCCGCGCTCGGCCAGCAGCCGGGCCGCCATGCCTTCCAGCACGCCGCGCACATCCACGGCGTCGCCGATTTCTTCCACGGTGAACGCCCGCACCCGGAAGCCCCGGGACGGCAGCCGTTCCAGCAGGCCTTCCTTTTCCAGTTCCGTCAGCGCGATGCGCAGCGGCGTGCGCGACACGCCCAGGCGGGCGGAGAACTGCAATTCGACCACGCGTTCTCCGGGCTGCAAGGCGCCCGAAAGCACCATGTCCCGAAGTTCGGAAATCACTTTGTCGATCTGTGCGGCCATAGCGGAGCGTCGGCTGAAGATTGTCTGAAAGGGGGGCTCCAGTGTACCCAGAAAATTGCATGCAATCGGGAAGAGAATTTGGATTTCCGTCTTGCGATTAATCAAAATTGCATGCAATAATCCAGAAAAACAGCGTTCAAGGCGCAAATAAACGCCTGAATGCATGCAAAGAAAACTCAATTGCATGCCGTCGGGCACTGCAAAAGCCCAGGAGACAAGATGAAGCTGATCAGCTTCCTGCACGCAGGCCGCCCCGGCTGGGGCGTGTTGCGCGGCACCGAAGTGGTGGTGCTGACCCCCGTATGGCCCGACGTCATTGCCGCGCTGGCGGCCGGCCCCGAGCAGATCGCGCAGGCCGCCCAGGCGCCGGGCCGGTCCTGTATTGCGCTGGCGCACCTGCAATGGCTGCCGCCCGTGCCCGCGCCCCGCAAGATTCTGTGCGTGGGGCTGAACTACGGCCGCCACGTACAGGAGGCCGGACGCGAGCTGCCCGCGCACCCGTCGCTGTTTCCGCGGTTCGCGGACAGCGTGGTCGGCCACCGGGAAGCCGTGTGGAAGCCGCGCGCATCCGACAAGTTCGACTACGAAGGCGAACTGGTGGTGGTGATTGGCCGGGGCGGGCGCCACATCGCCGCGGCGGATGCGCTGTCGCACGTCGCTGGCTACACCTGCATGGCCGAGAACTCGGTACGCGATTTCCAGAAGCACAACGCCCAGGTGACGCCGGGCAAGAACTTCGAGCGCAGCGGGGCGATCGGCCCCTGGCTGGTGACCGCCGACGAGATCGGCGACCCCGCCCGCCTGCAAGTGATTTCGCGGCTGAACGGCGAAGTCATGCAGCACGGCGACGTGTCGGACCTGATTTTTCCCATTCCCGAGCTGATCGCCTACATCAGCGCCTTTACCCCGCTGTCCACCGGCGACCTCATCGCCACGGGCACGCCGGAAGGCGTGGGTGCCAGCCGCAAGCCGCCTCGATTTCTGGCGGCGGGCGATCGGCTGGAAGTGGAAATTCCCGGGATCGGCATCTTGAGCAATATCGTGGCGGACGAACCCGCCGCGCAACCAGGAGACGCGCATGGCTGATGCGCTGCGGTACCTGACGGAACGCGATGTCGTGTCCGTCCTGGATATTCCCCGGGCCATCGACGCCTTGCACGACATGCTGATCGCGCAGGGCCGGGAACAGGCGCGCAATCTGCCCAAGACGCTGGCCACGTGGGGCGACGGCAGCTCAATGCATGCATTGGGTTCGGTGCAGACCGGCGCGGCAGGCTATGCCGGCTTCAAGACCTGGGTACATACCAAGGCGGGCGGGGGATCGCTGTTCAGCCTGTTCGATGCCGGCTCGGGCGCGCTGCGCGCCATCATCGAGGCACGCGCGCTGGGCATGCTGCGCACGGCGGCGATCAGCGGCGTGGCCACCCGGGCGCTGGCGCCGGCGGATGCCACCTGCGCCGCGCTGATCGGCACCGGTCCGCAGGCCGTCACCCAGCTGGCCGCGCTGGCGGCGGTGCGTCCGCTGCGCCAGGTCCGCGTCTACAGCCCCACGCCCGAGAAGCGGCGCGCCTTCGTGGCCAGCGTGGCGGGCAAGTATGCCTTCGACATCCAGGCGTCGGACACGCTGGAACACGCCCTGGCCGGCGCCGAGATCGTCACGCTGATCACGCGCGCCGTCGACCCGTTCGTGGACGCGGCGCGGCTGGCGGACTGCCGCCACCTGAACGCGGTGGGCGCGATCCTGCCGAGCAAGGCCGAGTTCACCCAGGACGTGTTCGAGCGCGCCGATGGCGTGGTGGTGGACGACCTGGAAAACGCCCGCCGCGGGTCGCGTGAGCTGCGCGAGCGCTTTGGTGCCGACGGCGCGCCGTGGCCGGGCGTGACGGTGCTGAGCGACTGGCTGGCGCAGGGACTGGCGCGGCCTTCGGACGCCCGCCTGACGATCTTCAAGGGCATGGGCATGGGCCTGTCGGACCTGGCGATGGCCCGGGTGGTCTTTGAGCACGCCCGCGACCAGGACCTGGGCCTGGCGCTGCCGCCCCAGACCCGCGAAAACCTGCTGCTGGCGCAGCCCTGATCCGCATTCAATCAACCAAGACCGCCGACGCCGGCGGCAAGAGGAGACAAGCATGTTCGTCGACGTCAGCGGGGCGGCGCCCCGGGAACAGAACAAATGGCCGTCGATCGTGATCCCCAAAGAGGACATCGATCTGGAAATCGCACGCCTGATCGACGCGCCCCGGCCGGACAACGGCCGCCGCGCCTCGCTCATCACCCATCCCGAGGCGAGCGCGCCGGGCCTGGGTCTGGCCCCCGGCACGGACGTCACCATCAACGTGGTGAACCCGGGCGAGCGCAGC
Organism: Achromobacter sp. DH1f; assembly: GCF_000633435.1. Taxonomy (NCBI): domain Bacteria; kingdom Pseudomonadati; phylum Pseudomonadota; class Betaproteobacteria; order Burkholderiales; family Alcaligenaceae; genus Achromobacter; species Achromobacter sp. DH1f. The sequence continues at coordinate 85,465 of NZ_AYMF01000023.1, forward strand.
TTCAACTTGCGCAAGAACTCCAACATGCTGGAAATCTGTATCAGCGGAGAAGGCGTGGCCACGGTGGCGGGCCGCGACATCCGCGTGGGCCATTGGGACGTCTGGAATACGCCCGCCATGCAGGTGCATTCGTATCGCAACGAGGGCAAGACGCCCTGGGTGCGGCTGTCTTATTCCAACGCGCCTCTCTTGGAAAAGCTGGAGATCCATTACGTCGAAGAGTTCGACGGTGCCGTGCCGCCGGCCGACGCCAATACCCGGCCCGCGCCGCCGCGGGCGCCGGACGCCGCCCGGTCGCGCGACCTGGCGCTGCGCGAACAGATCACGCCCGAGGGCGCGTGGCTGCTGGGCTATGAATGGCTGATCGACATCGACGTGCTGGACTCGAAGGCGCTGTACTGGCCCTGGCAGGCGGTGTCGCGCCACCTGCCCACGGTCGAGGACATGGCGCGGGGCTACAACGGCCGCCGCCTCTTCGTGCTGTACAACCCGGCGACGGAACGCCGCATCGGCACCACGCACAGCTTTTTCGCGACCATCTCGTCGTCGCCGCCCGACAACCACCATGTGCCGCATCGCCATAGTTCGTCGGCCATCAACTATTACCTGCGTGGCAATGGCTACAGCAAGGTCAATGGCGTGCGGCTGGACTGGAAGGCGGGCGACCTGATCCTGTCGGCCCCCGGCTGGGCTATGCACTCGCACCACTCGGGCACCGAGACCACGTCGGCGCTGACCGTGCAAGACCACCCGCTGCAGATCGCGATGGAATCGCTGATCTGGCAAGAGCGCATGCAGGAACCCATCCTGGCGCTGGGCAGCCAGAGCGGCTTTGAAAGCAACCGCGCGCAATTGGCCGCCGCCTCTTGACCCCGCGCCCCGACGAATCGACACCCGGACCCACCATGACCCTGACTGAACTGTCCGACGCGCCGTCGTTGCGCGCGCGCCTGCGGGACTTCTACGACGACTACGCCTTCTGCCTGGACGAAGGCCGGCTGGAGCAATGGCCGGACTTCTTCACCGAAGACTGCCATTACCGCGTGCTGTCCCGCGAAAACCACGATGCGGGCCTGCCGCTAGGCCTGATCTACTGCATGAATCGCAACATGGTGCGCGACCGCGTGACCGCGCTGTGCGAAACCACCATGTTCGAGCCGCGCTCGCTGCGCCATTTCATCAGCGGCGTGCGTGTGATGGACGTGCAGGGCGAGCACATCGTGTCCCAGGCCAATTTCGCCGTGATGGAGTCGCTGTCCGACCGCGAGCCGACCCTGAACATGGTCGGCCGCTACCTGGACGTGCTGCGCGTCACGCCGGACGGTATTGCGATCAACCGGCGCGACTGCGTGTACGACAACTATCGCGTGCGCACGTCGTTGATCGTTCCCATTTGAATCCGCTGCAAGGAAACCTGCCATGACCTGTTCCGACTCCGCCGTGCTGGACACGCCTGCCGCGGCCCCCATTCATCTTGAACGCCGCTGGCCCAAAGAGGGTTACACGCGCATTCCCAACTGGGTCTATACCGATCCGGCCATATTCCAGAAGGAAATGGACGTGTTCTTCGCCGGCCAGACCTGGAACTACGTCGGCCTGGAATGCGAAGTGCCCGACGTGGGCTGCTACAAGCGCAACTGGATCGGCAACCGTCCGGTGATCATGGTGCGCACCGACACCGGCGAAGTCGGCGTGCTGGAAAACCGCTGCGCGCACCGCGGGGCGCAGATCTGCTGGCACAACACCGGCAAGGTGACCGACTTCACCTGCCCCTACCACCAGTGGAACTACGACCTGAACGGCAACCTGCAGGGGGTGCCGTTTCGCCGCGGCGCCATGGGCAAGGGCGGCATGCCCAAGGACTTCGACCCCAAGCAGAACGGCATCCGCAAGCTGCGCAGCGTGAACCGCGGCGGTTCGATCTGGGCCACGTTTTCCGAGGATGCCCCCAGCTTCGAAGACTATTGCGGCCCGGAAGTGCTGGCCGAGATAGACCACATGCTGCCGGGCAAGCCGCTCAAGCTGCTGGGCTACAGCCGCCAGCTGATCCCCAGCAACTGGAAGATGTACCTGGAAAACCTGAAGGACCCGTACCACGCGACCTTGCTGCACACCTTCTACATCACCTTCGGCCTGTGGCGGGCGGACTCGAAGTCCGAATGCATTCCGACCGGCGGCGGCGCGCACAGCGTCATGGTGTCGCACAACGAAGGCAAGAAAAAGACGGAAGCCACCACCGAAATGAGCCGCTTTCGCGACGACCTGGAACTGCTGGACCTGGAAACCGTGACGCCGCGCGCCGAGTTCAACCGCGGGCGGGTGGGCGGCGCGTGGGTGTTCCCGGCGGCCCAGTTCGGCATCCAGGCGAATTCGCTGAAAACCCGCCACGTCATTCCCCGCAGCCCCACCGAGCACGAACTGGTGTTCACCTATTACGGCTACGAGGACGACGATGAGGAAATGACCCGCTTGCGGCTCAAGCACGCCAACCTGCTGGGGCCGGCCGGGTTCGTGTCGATGGACGACAGCGAGATGCTGAACCAGGTGCAGATCGGCGTGACCGGGTATCCCGAGGCGCGCGGCATCGTCGAAATGGGCGGCCGCGACACGGAACCGGCGGACTACATGGTGACCGAGGTGCTGATCCGGTCCTTCTACGACTACTACCGCAAGGCAATGGGGCTGTGACCATGGATATCTGGAAACCTGTCGCCCGGCTGGCGGAGATCTCGCCGGACACGGGCACCCTGCGCGTGGTGCACGAGGGCGAGGCGGTCTGCCTGTACGACCTGCAGGGCGAGATCTGCGCCACCCAGGATCGCTGCCCGCACGGCAATGCCAGCCTGGCCGACGGCTACCTCGAAGACGGCAAGATCGAGTGCCCGCTGCACCAGGGCGTGTTCGACATCCGCTCGGGCAAGCCGCAGTGCCCGCCGGTCACGACCGACCTGCGCCGCTACGACGTGCGCGTCGAGGCCGATACGGTCTACCTGAAGGCGCAAGCAACGTGAGCGCGGACGCCATCGTCATCGTCGGCGCCGGCCAGGCGGGCGGCTGGGCCGCGACTACGCTGCGCGGCCGCGGCTTTGGCGGCCAGGTGGTGCTGCTGGGCGACGAGCCGCATGCGCCCTACGAACGGCCGCCGCTCAGCAAGGCGGTGCTGGGCGGACAGGCGCCTGCCGAGAGCACCGAACTGTTTTCGGCGCAGCGCCTGGCGGAACTGGACATCGCCTTCCATCCCGGTATCGCCGCCACGCGGCTGCGGCTGGCGGACAAGCGGGTAGAGACGTCAGACGGCGCCTCGGTCAGCTATGCCAAGCTGATCCTGTGCATGGGCGGCCGGCCCGTGGTGCCGCCGCTGCCCGGCGTGGACAGCCCGGGCGTGCACGTGCTGCGCACCCGCGACGATGCGTTGCGGCTGCGAGCGCGGCTGGGGCCGGACCGGCATGTCGTCATCGTGGGCGGCGGATGGATCGGCCTGGAAGTGGCCGCCACGGCGCGCCAGGCCGGCAGCAGGGTCACCGTGCTGGAACAGGCGCCGCGCCTGTGCGCCCGCAGCGTGCAGCCCGGCGTGTCTGCCCACCTGGCCGCCCTGCATGGGGCGCATGGCGTCGACCTGCGGCTGGGCGCCAGCCTGTCGGCCATCCATACGCTGCCCGACGGCCGGCCGGTCGCCGAGCTGGCCGACGGCACCCGGCTGACGGCTGACGCCGTGGTGCTGGGGGTCGGGCTGGCCGCCAACGATGCGCTGGCGCGCGAAGCCGGCATTGCCTGCGACCGGGGCGTGCGGGTCGATGCGCATTGCCGCACGTCGGCGCCGGATGTCTATGCGGCCGGCGACGTTGCCGTGTCGACGCATCCCGCCACCGGTGACGCGATGCGCCTGGAATCGTGGCAGAACGCCCAGGACCAGGGCATGGCGGCGGCCCTGGCGGCGCTGGGCGAGTCCGCTCCGTATGCGCCAACCGGCGCGGTCTGGTCGGAACAGTACGGCGCCATGGTGCAGATCGTGGGGTTTCCGGCGCTGGCGCAATGCGAGGTGCTGCGTCCGCAAGCCGATCGCCGGATGCTGCTGTCGGTATCGCTGGATGCCGCCGGCCGCGCCGTGGCCGGCGTGGCGGTGGATGCCCCGCGGGAATTGCGCCAGCTGCGCAAATGGATTGCACAGGGCGCAGTCCTGGACCCGGCGTTGGTACAGCGGCCCGACGTGCCGTTGGCCAGCGCCCAGATCGGATGACGAGAATGATGGATCACACCTCCCAGCAAGCCCACGCGGTCAAGGCCGCCTGCGAAGCCGTCGTGCTGACGTTTTTCCACGCGCTGGACACCCGCCGCCATGACGCCGCCGCCGCCTTGATGGCCGCTGACGGCGTATGGCTGCGGCAAGGCCAGCGGCTATGCGGGCCCCAGGAAGTGCTGGACGCGCTCAATGCCCGGGCGCCGGACCGCAGCACCTGCCACGTCATCACCAACCTGCGCCTGCTGGACCATGGCGAGCGCGGCGCCACCGTGGGCTATTTCCTGATCGCCTACGACAGCGTGCCGCAAGCGCAGGACGGGGCGCCGCGGCTGGCCGCCATTCGGGAATGCCGCGATGTGCTGGTGGACACGGCCGATGGCTGGCGCCTGGCCGACAAGAGCAGCCGCCGGCACCTGCCGCCGGAATAGCCCTATCCAGGAGAGCGACCGAACCGATTTTTTCGCATCACACGAGCGTGCCCGATACACCTAAAACGCCGCGGGCGCGCGCAACAGCATCCCAAAGGAGACAACCTCGTGAATACCCCCAAACTATTGATCTGTATGACGGCCGCCGCAGGCGCGTGGCTGATGACGGCCCCCGCCTCGGCGCAACAGGCCGCCTGGCCCACCCACGCCATCACGCTGGTCGTGCCGTTCGCGGCCGGCGGCGGCGGCGACACGCTGGCGCGGCTGGTGGCCGAACCGCTGTCGCGCGAGCTGGGCCAGTCCATCATCGTCGAGAACCGCCCGGGTGCGGGCGGCAACATCGGCACGTCCATCGCCGCGCGCGCCAACCCGGACGGCTACACGCTGTCGTACGGCACCAACGGCACCCAGGCCACCAATCACTGGCTGTACAAGTCGCCCGGCTACAAACCCAATGATTTCGAGCCGATCTCGCGCTTTACGGTGATTGCGGCGGCGCTGGTGGTCAATGGCGCCGACGAGCGCTTCAAGACCTTGGCGCAGCTGGTGGACTACGCCAAGTCGCACCCTGGCGAACTGACCTGTGGCTCGGCCGGCAACGGCACGTCGTCGCACCTGGCCTGTGAATTGCTGAACCAGATGGCCGGGCTGAAGGTCATGCACATTCCGTACAAGGGCGGCGGCGCCGCCATGACGGACCTGATGGGCGGGCGGATTTCCTTCCTGATCGACGTGATGCCCAACGTGTCGGGCCAGATCGCCGCGGGCAAGCTGCGCGCGCTGGCGGTCACCACGCCGGAACGCGTCGCGTCCAATCCCGATATTCCCACCATGAGCGAGGCCGGGGTGAAGGGCTACGAGTTCTTCGCCTGGGACGGCCTGTACGCGCCCAAGGGCACGCCGGTTGCCGTGCTGGACAAGCTGAATGCCGCCGTCAACAAGGCGCTGCAGCAGCCCGAGGTGAAAAAGGCGCTGGAATCGCGCGGGGCGATTCCGTCGCCCACCTCGCGTCAATCGCTGGCGGAGTTCGGCGCCGAGGAATACACCCGCCTGGGCAAGGTCGTGAAAACCGCGGGCGCCGCCATCGACTGATCGGACTCAGGGCGCCATCGCCTCGCGCGCCAGCCGCGCGACTTCCTGCGCCACGCCTTTGCGTTCGCTGTAGCGGTCGGTCAGGTAGTCGCTGCGGTCACGCACCAGCAGCGTGAACTTGATCAGTTCTTCCATCACATCGACGACCCGGTCGTAATAGGGCGACGGCTTCATCCGGCCGGCGTCGTCGAATTCCTGGAAGGCCTTGGCCACCGACGACTGGTTCGGGATGGTCACCATCCGCATCCAGCGGCCCAGCACCCGCAGGGCATTGACGGCGTTGAACGACTGCGATCCCCCGGATACCTGCATGACGGCCAGGGTGCGGCCCTGGGTGGGGCGGACGCTGCCGGTTTCCAGCGGCAGCCAGTCGATCTGGCTCTTGAAGACGCCGGTGAGCGTGCCGTGCCGCTCGGGGCTGCACCACACCTGGCCTTCGGACCACAGCGACAGCGCACGCAGCTCGGCCACCTTGGGATGGTCGGCCGGCGCGCCGTCGGGCAACGGCAGGCCATGGGGGTCGAAGATGCGCGTTTCGGCGCCCAGCCGGGTCAGGATGCGAGCGGCTTCTTCGGTGAGCAACCGGCTGTACGAACGCTCGCGCAGCGAGCCGTACAGCAGCAGGATGCGCGGCGGATGCGTGGCGCCGCCGTGCAGCGCCAGGTGGGCATGGTTGGGGGTGTCCAGCAGGGTGTCGTCCAGGCTGGGCAGGGTCAGGTCTGTAAGAGAAGCGGGGTGGGTCACGGTGTAGGGTGGTGGGGGGATGGGAAAGAGGGAATGGCGGTGGGGCGGCTGAACCAGGCGGCGAGCCAGAAGCTGGCCGCCAGCACCAGGGCCACGACGACGATGGCGCTCAATACGGTGCCGTAGGACGCGCCGACCGACCACAGCAGCGCGGCCCCGACCGGCGCCGCGGCGCGGGCCAGGGTCATGGGCACGGTCAACAGGCCGTTGATCGCGCCGTAGGCATGGCGGCTGAGCATCTCGGGCACGACCATGCCGCGCACGATGGTGAATATGCCGTTGGCGCCGCCGTAGACGACGCAGATCGCGGCCACGGTGGGGAAATCGGCGCCCAGAAATGCCAGCGCGCCAAACGCCAGCGGAAATACCGTGACGACGGCCGCCCCGACGGCGCGCATCGACGCCTGGGCGGCGAACAGGCTGACCACGATGCGGCCGGCGACCTGGGCCGGCCCGATCAGGGCAATGGCCTGCACGACCGATGCCGTGTCCAGCCCGCGTTCGCGCAGCAGCGGATACATATGGAAGGTGAAGGCGGAGAAAGCCGCCGCGTAGGCGGTCAGCGACACCAGCAGGGCCCAGAACACGGGGCGGCGCAGCGCCTGCCGGACGGCCTGGCGGTTGTGGTCGCGCTGCGTCTGGGCGGTGGCGCCCGCGGCGGGCGGCAGGTCGCGCGCCGGGTGGATGAACAGCAGGTAGGCGCCGGCGCACACCAGCGCGTTCACGGCGGCCAGCACCATCAGGGCCTCGCGCCACCCCCAATGCGTCAGCAGCCACTGCACCAGCGGAATGAACACCGTGCTGGCAAAGCCGCCCCATAGCGTCAGCGACGTGATGCCGGCACGGGAATGGGCCGGGCCGACGCGGCGCGCGACGACGGCGAAGGCCGGCTCGTACAGCGTGGCCGCCTGCAATGCGCCGATGCCCGCTACCAGCGCGTAGAACGCGGCCAGCGACGTCACCTGCGACCACAGCAAGAGCAGCGCCCCGGCCAGCAGCGACGACAAGCCCATTACCCAGCGGCCGTGGCCGCGGTCAACGGCCACGCCGACCGGAAACGCCGCCAGCGCAGCCAGGACCAGGCCCAGCGTGGCGGCGCCGTACAGATCCGGCTTGCTCCATCCCAGTTCGGCGCCCATGGCCTCGGCGATCAGGGGAAAGCTGTAGTACAGCGACCCCCACGAACAGATCTGGCCGATGCCCAGCGCCGTGATCAGGCCGCGGGCCTTGTCGGGCGGCGGGGCCGCGGCGCGATCGCCCGGGCTCGGGCGGGACGACAGGGGCGAAGTCATGGCGGTCAGGGGGTAGGGGAGTCTTGGAGGAAGGCGGCGACGTCGGCGGCCGTGGATTTGGCGGTACGCAAGATGCCGATCAGCGTGGCGGACGCGAAGCCGGTCCATTCGCCATAGCCGACCAGCCACAGGCCCGGCACGGCGGCTGCCCGCGTGCCTTCCAGGGCGATCTTGCCGTCGGCGTCCAGCACGCCCAGCGGCGCCAGTGGGTCCAGCGCGGGCCGGAAACCCGTGCACCAGATGACGGCATCGACCTTGGATTCGTGGCCGTCGGGCCAGACGACGCCGCTGGGGGTGAAGCGCACGAAGGGCCGCACGGCGTGCAGCACGCCGCGGTCGCGCGCTTCGCGCACCGGCGGCACCATCACGATGTCGCCGAAGCCGCCGGGCAGGTCGTCGGCGGGCCGGCCTTGCTGCAGGGCGTGCCAGCGCGCCGTGGCGCGTTCGAACAGCACGCGGCCGTCGACGTCATCGGGCAGGAATTGCGGCGGCGTCTGCGTGACCCAGGTGACTTGAGCCGTTTGCGAGAGTTCGGCCAGGATCTGCGCGCCGGAATTGCCGCCGCCCACGACCAGCACGCGCTGGCCGGCGTAAGGGGCCGGCGAACGGTAATGGGCCGAATGGGTCTGCGTGCCGCGAAAGGTGGACGCGCCATCGATGGCGGGCACAAATGGCTTGCTCCAGGTGCCGGTGGCGCTGATCACCGCGCGGCTGTGCCAGTGGCCCTGGTCTGTTTCGATGACGAAGCCGCCGTCTTGCCGCTGCACCGCCTGCACCTGCACCGGCCGGTGCACGGCGAAACCATAGCGGGCTTCGTAGCGGGTCAGGTAGTCGACGACATGGTCGCGCGTGGGATAGCCGGGCGTTGCCGGCATGGGCCAGCCCGGCAGCGAGCTCCATTGCGCGGGGGAAAACAGCCGCAGCGAATCCCAGGCCTCGCGCCAGGCGCCACCCGGTTGCGGGCGGGCGTCCAGCAAGGCGACGTCAAGGGCGTGCCGCCTGGCGAAGTAGGCGGTGGCCAGTGCGCTTTGGCCCGCACCGATGATGATGGCGTCGGCGCGGCGGTCGGGGTGGGCGGTCATGCCGCCGGGTCCGGGTCGGCCGGCAGCGGGGTGCAGGCCACGCCGCTGCAGCATTCCGCGGTCAGGTAGTCGACCAGGCTGAACATCAGGTCGGTGTCGGCGCGGTAGCGCATGTAGCGGCCTTCCTGTTCGACGGTCAGCAGGCCGGCCTGGGTCAGCGCTTTCAGGTGAAACGACAGATTGGTGGGCGGCAACTTGAGTTCGGCGGCGATCTGGCCGGCCACGCAGCCGGCGGGTGCGGCGCGTACCAGCAGGCGGAAGATGTCCAGCCGCACGCCGGAGGCGAGCGATTCGAAGACGATGACGGCGGTGTTTTTGTCCATGCGGCAATACTACAACTATTGTTGAACAATTAAAACTTTACTCTGTTCGATATTTCCAATACAGTCGAATTATGGAAATGAAAGATGCCGTGAAAGCCCTGGCCGCGATCGCCCACGAATCGCGCCTGACCGTGTTCCGCCTGCTGGTGCAGGCCGGGGCGGCCGGTTTGCCCGCTGGTCAGTTGGCCGAGAAAGCGGGCATTCCGCCGTCGTCGCTGTCGTTCCACCTGAAGGAACTGGTGCACGCCGGCCTGCTGCAATCCCGCCAGGAAGGGCGGTTCGTCATCTACGAAGCCCGCTTCGAATCGATGGCCGACCTGCTGGCTTATCTCACCGACAACTGCTGTGGCGGCGCGCCTTGCGCGGTGCTGCCGCAGGTGGCGTGTACCCCAGCCCCCGCCGATGCGGGGCGCGCCGATCCCCTCTGATTCTTCTTTCTCATCATGGCTGACAAGGTCTACCACGTACTCTTTCTGTGCACCGGCAATTCCGCCCGCAGCATCATGGCCGAAGCGCTGCTCAACACCCTGGGCAAGGGCCGCTTCCAGGCCTACAGCGCCGGCAGCCACCCGGGCGGCGCCGTCAACCCGTTCGCCATCGAAAAGGTGCGCGTGCTGGACTACCCGCTGGACCGCCTGCGCAGCAAGAGCTGGGACGAATTCGCGGTGCCGGGCGCACCGCAGATGGATTTCATCATCACTGTCTGCGACAACGCGGCGGGCGAAGTCTGCCCCATCTGGCCGGGCCAGCCGATCTCGGCGCATTGGGGCTTTGAAGACCCCGCCGCCGCGCAAGGGTCCGACGACGACAAGCGCCGGGTGTTCGAAAAGGTGTTTCGCCAGATCTCGGCGCGCATCAATATCTTCGCCAACCTGCCGCTGGCCGCGCTGGACAAGGCCGCGATCCACCGCGAACTCAAGCAGATCGGCGCCGAACCGCCGGCCGCCTGACGCACGCATGCCGCCACAGGGCGCCGGCCGGCCGCGGCCGCGCCTTTTTTTCATCTTCGACAGACGTATTCATGCTTACCGCCATCGCCATCTTCGTGTTCACCCTGGTCCTGGTCATCTGGCAGCCCCGTGGTCTGGGCATCGGCTGGAGCGCCAGCCTGGGCGCGGCGCTGGCGCTGGCCTTGGGCGCCGTGCACCTGGCCGACATCGTGGTGGTGTGGCAGATCGTCTGGAATGCCACGGCGACCTTCATCGCCGTCATCATCATCAGCCTGCTGCTGGACGAAGCGGGCTTCTTCGAATGGGCCGCGCTGCACGTGGCCCGCTGGGGCCGGGGCCGGGGGCATGCGCTATTCGCCCTGATCGTGATGCTGGGCGCGGCGGTGGCAGCGCTGTTCGCCAATGACGGCGCAGCGCTGATCCTGACGCCCATCGTCATGGCGATGCTGGTGGCGCTGGGGTTCAGCCCCGCGGCCACGCTGGCTTTCGTGATGGCCGCCGGCTTCATTGCCGATACGGCCAGCCTGCCGCTGATCGTGTCGAACCTGGTCAACATCGTGTCGGCCGATTTCTTCGGCATCGGCTTTGGCCGCTATGCCGCGGTGATGGCGCCGGTGAACGTCGTGGCGGTGGCGGCGACGCTGGGGGTCCTGTGGCTGTATTTCCGGCGAGACATCCCGGCGCGGTATGACGCCGCTTCGCTCAGGGCGCCGTCCGCCGCCATTCGCGACACGGCCACGTTCCGTGCGGGTTGGATCGTGCTGGCGTTGCTGCTGGTCGGGTTCTTCGGGCTGGAACCGCTGGGCGTGCCGGTCAGCGCGGTGGCGGCTGCGGGCGCGGCCATCCTGCTGGCGGTCGCGGGCCGCGGGCATGTCATCAGCACCCGCAAGGTGCTGCGCGAGGCGCCCTGGCAGATCGTGGTGTTTTCGCTGGGCATGTACCTGGTTGTCTATGGCCTGCGCAATGCCGGGCTGACGCAGATGCTGGCCGATGTGCTGAACGCGCTGGCGGGGCAGGGCCTGTGGGCGGCCACGTTCGGCACCGGGTTGATCGCGGCTTTCCTGTCGTCGGTGATGAACAACATGCCGACGGTGCTGGTGGGCGCGCTGTCGATCGATGCCAGCCAGGCCAGCGGCGTGGTCAAGGAAGCCATGGTCTACGCCAACGTCATCGGCAGCGACCTGGGCCCGAAGATCACCCCCATCGGCAGCCTGGCCACGCTGCTGTGGCTGCACGTGCTGGCCCGCAAGGGCACGACGATTTCCTGGGGGTACTACTTCAAGGTGGGTATCGTACTGACGCTGCCGGTGCTGGCGGCGACCCTGGCGGCGCTGGCGTTGCGGCTGCAATAGAATGGGCCACCGGGACGCCGGGCCAGTGCGCGCCACGCCGGCCCGGAACCGCCGCCTTTACACTGTGCCCCTTTGCCAGATGCCGGAATTGTTTTCATGAGAGTGACTCGCGCCAAAGCCGCCCAGCCCGATACGCCGCCGCGTCCGCCGCGCACCAAGCCCGCCGAAGTCAGGCTGGAAGAACTGATGGCGGCCGCCGAAAAGCTGTTCCTGGCCAACGGGGTCGAGGCCACCACGATCAACGCCATCGTCGAAGAGGCCCAGGTCGCCAAGGGCACGTTCTATCACTACTTCAGCGCCAAGACCGACATGCTGGCAGCGTTGGCGCAACGCTATACGCGGCAATATCTGGAAGCCCTGGAACGCGCCGTGAACGCGTGCGAGCCGCAGGACTGGGTCGGCAAGCTGCGCGCCTGGGTGCACGCCAGCGTCCAGACCTATGTCGATACCTACCGCACGCACGACATCGTCTACACCAACCATCACCATCACGACCGCCAGAATCGCGACAAGAACGCCGTGCTTGACCAGTTGCTGGGCATCCTGGAAGGCGGCAGGGCGGCGGGCGCCTGGGCGTTGCCCCAGCCTCGCATCACGGCGCTGCTGATGTATTCCGGCGTGCATGGCGTGACCGACGACGCGATCGCCGCGCAGCTGACGGACTGTTCGGGGTTTGCCCGCGACGTGGCCGACGACTGTCTGCGCATGCTGGGCGTGGGGGTCAAACCTGCGGGCCCGACATCGCGTTGACCAGGGCCGCCACCGACGAGGCTCGATCCAGCGCCTGGATTTCGGCGGCAATGCGGTCGGCCCCGATGCGCAGGGCCGGGCTGGCCGACAGGCCGCAGCACAACATGAATTTGCGGATCAATGCCGCTTCGTCCAGCGGGTTTTCGGGCCAGCCGCGGCCGAAGGATGCCGTGATGACGACCGACGCCGCACCAGACAGGTCGAGGGTGAGGCGGCAGGCGTCAAAACGCGTATAGGACGGGTCTTCGATGATCTCGACGCGCCGGGCCAGGGCGCACACCGCCGGCTCGCCGGCCGCCTGGGCGGTGAATTGGGCGGGCGTGGCGGCGCCGCGCAGCAGGGCGTTGGCCACGATGTAGGCGGCGCTGAACTGGGCGTCGATCTCGGCGGTTTCCGACGGCGCATAGGCCGCGCCGCAAACCATGCGCATGGTGGGCGACACATGCAGCCGCAGCGTGCAGGCATCCAGTTTTTCCAACGGCAGGTCGCCGCGCCGGGCCAGCAGCGTGTCCGTCAGCGCAAGCAGGATGCTGCAGTGCGGATAGGGCTTGAAGCACGTGGCTTCGGCGCCCAGGTAGCGTTGCCCCAGGTCGGCCGTCAATACGGCCAGGTCAGGTTCACCCGGCGCATAGAGTTTGAAGAACCCGTTTTCGCCGCCCAGAATGCGGCGCGGGCCGGTCAGGCCGGCCTGCGCCATTTGAGCGGCTTCGATCGCGTGGCGCGCCACCAGCCCCTGGCCGATGCGCACGGCCAGCGCCTTGTCCTGGTAGTGCTGGAACGTGCCGATGCCGAAGTCGAACGCCAGCCCCACCGCCGACAGGAAGGCATCGCGCGGCAGGCGCAGCAGCCGGGCCGCCATGACGGCGCCGGACAGCAAGCCCAGCACGTTGGAATCGAACCCCCGGTAGAAAAAGCCATTGGCCTGCGCGGCAAGATTGATGCGTTGGCCGACGTCCTGGCCGATGGCCATGGCGGCCAGCAGGTCGCGGCCGGACGCGCCTGTGTGTTCCGCCATGGCCAAGGCCACCGGGATATCCGACGAACTGGGGTGCCAACCCGGCGAGATGACATCGCAGAAATCCAGCGCCCGCGCCCGCACGGCATTGACGAACGCCGCCTGGCCGGCCGCCAGCCGGATGCCCGCTCCCAGCACCGTGGCTTCGCCGACCGCGCTCCAGCGCCGGGCCAGGGCCAGTGCGGCGGCCACGCCCGATCCGTCATAGCCGGCGGCCAGGCAGGCCAGGTGATCCAGGAGGCGCAGGCGCTGGAATGCCAGCACGGGCTCGGGAATCGCGTCCGGAAGGGCCTGCAACGCGGCGTCGATCAAGGGCAGAATCGGATCGGAATAGCTCATCTTCAAGGTCTCTGTTCAAAGCAGGAAAGCGGGGCGCGCGCCGACCGTGGCGCTGGCATGGTGGCGAGGGTGGCTGAGGCACAGCGCGGTCAGGCCGGCGTCCAGGCCCGAATACCAGGCGCCGCCGGCCAGCATCAGGCGTTCGCCGTAATTGCGCAGATAGGCCTGTGCGCGTTCCGACCCATGTCCGGCCGGATACAGCGCCAGGTCGCGCAGCCGCGCGGGCGGCTCGATGCCGGCCGCCGCGCGCAGGGCGTGAAACGGCGCATCCATCAGGCCGGGCAGGTTGGCGGCGCTGCCGGCGGGGCCGGCGCGAAAGCGGACGTGGTCCGACAGGACTGGCGCCCCGGCGTTGCCGTCGGCGACCCCGCGCGAGGCGTCGAACTTGGCCGTGCCGGTGGCGCCGGGCGAGACCAACTCGCCGTCGGACAGGCGGATCGCGCGCCAGGCGGCCGACAGCGCGGCGCCATCTGCCCAGGCCGCATCGTTGTCGGCGATGACCTGGATCTCGCCGTCGACCAGCCGCAGCCCCGCCGTCCATTCCCACAGATTGCCGCACAGGTCGGCAATGCCTTGCGGCGTGCCGTCGAGGCGCCAGGCGGCGGGCCCCGAGCCGGTCAGCGTGGCGGGATTGCCGTCGGCGCGGCCCGCGGCAAGGCCGTCCACGCGTTGCCCTGCGTCCTGCGGCGCCACGGCGTCGCGGCCCTGGTCGGTGTTGCCGCGTGGCGACCAGCCCTGTTCGCGGGCCCATTGGACCAGCGCGGCCCGTTCGGCGTTGGTCGCCAAATGCCAGCCAGGGCCGCAGGCGCGGGCCGCGGCGCAGGCCTGGTCGAAGTCCATGCCGCTGGCGGGCGGCTGGCCGGGCAGGCTGAGCAGTTCACCATCGCGGATCACGCCGCCGTAAGTGCCGTAGAAGAATTCCTGGCGGGGCTGGCCGTTCAGCACGAACGCCGGGTGGTGGCCGGCGGCCAGGTCGTGCCGCGTCACGACATTCAGGTAGCTGGGCTGCCCGCGCCGGGTGTACAGCACGGTCTGCCTGCCGCCCGAAGCGTGCTCCACGCGCGAGCGCAGCGCGTCTTTTTTCCATATCGTGATCATGCGGACATCTCCGGTTTGGGGCGGCGCAGCGAGCCATCGACGATGACCTGCCAATGCCCCCGTGAACAGGCTTCGACCCGCGCACTGACGCCATAGACCTGAGCCAGCAGGGCGGGGGTGATGACCTGGTGGGGCACACCCTGGGCCAACACGCGCGCGTCGTGCAGGACCACCGTCTGGTCGGCAAACCGCAGGGCATGATTGATGTCGTGGATCGCCATTACCACGCACATCGAGCGGGTGCGCGACAGGTCGTGCAGCAGCGCCAGCACCTCGTGCTGACGCTGCAGGTCCAGCGCGCTGGTGGGTTCGTCCAGCAGCAGGACGCGCGGCGCGCGCACCAGGGCTTGCGCGATCGACACCAGCTGGCGCTGTCCACCGCTCAGGGCGGCCAGTTCGCGATCGGCCAGGTCGTTGATCTGCAAGGTTTTCAACAGGTGCGTGACGGCGTCGAGTTCGTCGTGGTGCACCGTCCAGCGTCCGCCTTGCTTGGCGGCGAGCAGGACGGCCTCGAACACCCGTAGCGACGAACCGATGGAAATGTCCTGCGGCACGTGAGCCGGGCGGTTCGGATGCTGCGGCGGCCAGGTCTGGACGGCGCAGCCCGCGACCGTCACCGTGCCCGGACCGCGCAATTCCCCCGCCAGGCGGCGCAGCAGCGTCGACTTGCCGGCGGCGTTCGACCCCAGCAAGGCTGTCACGGTGCCGGGCAGCAGCGGCGCCAGGTCCAGGCCGTCCAGCACGCGCCGCCGGCCATAGGCGGCGGCCAGCCCCCGCACTTCGAGCACGGCCGCGTTCATGCGCGCCTCCGGCGCAGGATCAGCGTAAAGAACAGGGGCACCCCGACCAGGGATGTGACGATGCCGATCGGCAGCGTCTGGCCGGGCAGCAGCGATTTGCTGAGCACGGACGCGGCCGATAGCAGTAAGGCGCCGCACAGCGCCGACGCCGGCAGCAGGAAGCGTTGGTCTTCGCCGACCAGCAGCCGGGCGATGTGCGGCCCGACCAGGCCGATGAAGCCGATCGTGCCGACGAAAGACACGCACACCGACGCCAGCAGGCTGCCCAGCAGAATGCTGCGCAGGCGCAGGCGGGCGACGGGGATCCCCAGGCTGGTGGCGCGCGCCTCGCCCAGGCGCAACGCGGTCAAGGCCCAGGCCTGGCGCGCAAAGACCAGCCATACGCCCAGCAGCACCGCGCTCATGATGGCCAGCTTGAGCCAGTTGGCCCGCGACAGGCTGCCCATGGTCCAGAAGACGACGGCCGACAAGGCCTGGTCGGGCGCGACGTATTGCAGGGCTTCGAGCAGCGCGGTGAATGAAAACACCAGCGTCGTGCCCAGCAGCACGATCATCTCGCTGGTGATGCCGGGCTTGCGGCTGAGCCGGTAGATGAACAGCGCGGCCGCCATGGACACCAGGAAGGCATTGACCGGAATGGCGTAGGCCACGGCCGCGGCGGGCAGGATGGTCACACCCAGCACCAGCCCGATCGCTGCGCCGAAACTGGCGGCGGCCGACAGGCCCAGCGTGAACGGGCTGGCCAGCGGATTGTTCAGCACGGTCTGCATCTGGACGCCAGCCACGGCCAGGCTGGCGCCCACCACCAGCGCCGACAGAGCAACCGGCAGGCGCAGTTCCCAGAATATGACCTGCACGGCCAGCGGCGCGTCGCGTTGCCAAAGCGCCGCCAGCACCTCGGACGGGGGATAGACGGCCTGGCCGGTGGACAGGTCCAGGCCCAGGCATAACGTGGTCAACAGGGCCATGCCCAGCAGGATCAACAGGCGCCGCCGCGCCAGCCGGCGATAGGTGCTGCGGCCGTGCGCGCGTTCGGCGGCCGAGGCCGGGCCGGCGAGGGATTCGTGTGTCATCAGGGGGTATCCAGGCTCAGCCAGTACCCCGGTTGATAGGGTACGGGCAGGAATCGGGCATGCAGTTCACGGAACGTGGCGTCCGGGTCCAGCGACGCAAAGCGGTTCGGGTGCAGCCACTTGGCGACCCGCTGCAGCGCGATGAAGTAGTAGGGGTTGTCGTAGAACGGATGCCAGATGGCGTGCACCCGGCCGGCCCGCACGGCGGACAGCGCGCGGTAGGCCGGCCGCTGCATCAGGCGGCGCAGGCGGTCGCGGCCGGCGGCCGGGTCGGCGCCCGGCCCCAGGTTGACCCAGTCACCCGCGGGTGAATAGAGCGTCCAGTTGGCGCCGGTGACCAGCACGACGTCGGGGTCGGCGGCAATGACCTGTTCCGGATGCAGGGTGCCGAAGGTGCCGTGCAGCCAGTGCGAGCCCAGGTTGTCGCCGCCCGCGGCGTGGACCAGTTCGCCGAAATTGCCGTCGCCATACGACAGGCAGCAGTCGTCGTACAGACCCGCCGCCCGCTCGATCATGACGCTGGGGCGGTGCGCGACCTCTTGCAGCGGCCGCACCACGCGGTCGATCTGCGCCTGGCGAAACTGCAGGAACGCCCGGGCGCGGCCGGGTTCGTCCAGCAACTCGCCCATGATGTCGATGCTGCGCGCGGTGTTGTCGAACATGCGCGTGCGAAAGTCGACGAACACCACCGGTATGCCGGCCTGCTCCAACCGCACCATCAGGCCGGAAGATTCGGCGGCGGGGCGTGAACTCAGGTTCAGCACGACCACATCCGGCGCCAGCGAGATCGCCAGTTCGATGTCGATCGCGCCCACGTTCGAACCGCGGAAGGTGGGAATGCGGTCGATGGCGGGAAAGCGCTGGCGGTAGGCCAGGTAACCGCCCAGGTCGGCCGAGCGAAAGTTGTCGCCCCAGCCGACGATGCGGGCGAACGGCTCGTCGGGCCGCAGCAGCGCCACCACGTAGGCCAGCGGTCCGTCGCCAAGCACGATGCGGCGCGCGGGCAGGCGAACCTGCACGCGCCGCCCGGCGATGTCGACCAGCGCGGCCGCCTGCTGCGCCCGGACGCGGCGTGGCGCCAGGGACAGCAGCGCCGCGCCGGCTGCGCCCCGCAAGGCCACCCGCCGGGCGGGCGAATGCGCAAAGGCCATGGACGTCACCAGCGGTAGCTGAGCGTGGCGACCGCGCTGCGGTCCTGGCCGATGAAGCAATACATCGCCGAGACGCAACTGGCGACGTAGCGCTTGTTGGCCAGGTTGCTGACATTGAGCGCCAGGTTGGCGCCTTGCAGTTGCGGCGACAGGCGGGCGAGGTCGTAGCTGAACGCCACGTCCAGCAGCGTCACCGCGGGCACCTTGAAGCTGTTGGCCGGGTCGCCATAGGTCGACCCCAGGTAGCGCACACCCGCGCCTGCCAACAAGCCGGCCAGCGGGCCGCTGGCAATGCGGTAATCGACCCAGGCCGAGGCGCTGTGGCGCGGCGTTTGCGCCAGGCTCTTGCCGGCATACGACGCGTCCTTGATCAGCTGGTTGTCCAGGAACGCATAGCTGGCGATCAGGTTGAGGTTGCGCGCCAGTTCGGCGTTGGCCTGCAGTTCGATGCCCCGCGACCGGACTTCGCCGGACTGCGTCCAGAACCCCAGGTGGCGGGTGTCGGACGTCTTGACGTTGGTCTGGTTCAGCTGGAAGACCGCCGCGGTCAACTGCGTGCCCGAATTGGCGGGGTGGTATTTCACGCCTGCTTCATATTGGGTGGCTTCGGTAGGCTTGAAGGCGCCGCCGCCGTAGTCGTTGCCCAGCACGGGGTCGAACGACGTGGCGTAGCTGACGTAGGGTGACACGCCGTTGTCGAACACGTAGCCCAGGCCAGCGCGCGTGCTCCATTTGCTGTCTTTCTGTTCGCTGCGCTTCCAGGCGGGCGTGTAGCTGCGCGATTCGTCCTGCGTCCTGGACGTATCGTGCCGCGCGCTGAGCGTCAGGCGCCAGCCGCCGTAGGCAATCTGGTCCTGGGCATAGAGGCCGACACGGTCAAAGCGCTGGCGCACGTTATAGGGCCAGCGGTTACGGCTGTCGCTGAAATCCGGCGTGGCGGACGGCCGGTAATGGTCGGGGTCGTAGGGGTCGAACGCCACCGGGTCCATGCGATAGGAATCGTTGCGCAGCGTGCCTTTGGCAAAGTCGACGCCCGCCAGCAAGGTGTGCCGGGTCGGGCCCAGATCGAGGGTGGCCGTAAGGTTGTTGTCGGCCGAGAAGGTGTTCGAACTGGCCGGCGCCAGGCCGTAGGTGCCTTCCAGCCACAGGTGGCCGGCGCGGTCCTGGTAGCCGTAGATGGACGTGCGCTTGATGTCGGAATTGACGTACTGGTAGCGCAGGTTGCTGTGGAACGACCAGCCATTGCCGAAGTCGTGGCTGAACAGCGAACTGACCGAGTCCTGCTTGCGGCTTGAGCCCTGGAAATCCATGTCGGTGTAGTTGCGCCGGCGGTTCACTTGGGGGTAGGGGCTGCCGTTGAGCCCAAGCGCAACCGCGGGCAGGCTGTTGTAGTCGGGAATCTCGGGTTCGCGTGAGTGCGTGGCCAGCAGGGTCCACGAGGTTGCCGCCGACGGCCGCCAGGTCAGGGCGGGCGCCAGGTAGACGCGCTGGTGCTTGACGTCTTCGACCTGGCCCTTCGAATCCAGCCCGATGGCGGTCAGGCGGTAAAGCCATTGGCCCTGCTCATCGAGGGGGCCGGTCGTGTCGATGGCGAGCTGGCGGCGGCCGAAATTGCCCATCTGCACGTTGATCTCGTGGGCGGCCTGGGCCTGCGGCCGGCGGCTGACCTGGTTGACGATGCCGCCGCCCGTGCCCTGGCCGTAGACGGCGGACGACGGGCCCCGCAACACCTCCACGCGTTCGAGCGCGAACGGATCCACCTGCGTGGTCCACGTCGACACGTTGGTGATCATGCGCAGGCCGTCAAGGTAGTAATCGGCGTCGATGCCGCGGATGCGCGTCAGGTCCAGCTGGCCGCCGAAGCCGCCGTATTTCTCGCTGTAGGCACCGGCCGTGTAGCGCAGCGCCTGGCTGGTGCTGGCCGACTGCTGCACGTCCATCTGTTCACGCGTGATGACGGAAATCGACTGCGGCGTTTCCAGGATGGACGTCGGCGTCTTGGTGCCGACGCGTGACTGCTCGGCGACGTAGCCCGTGACCGGGCCGTCGCCGACGTCGCTGGCGGCCGCGCCGGACACCGTCACTTCGGCCAGGGTGGGTACGTCGGCAGCCGCCTCGTCGTGCATGGGCGCGGCAACGCCGGGCAAGGGCAGGGCGAGCAGGGTGGATGACAGCAGGGCGGCGCTGGCGATGGCGCCGAGCGCGGACGGTTGGGCAGGGCGGAAGGGGGTGCGATGCGCCTCGGATACGACGGTCATGGTGTGCAGCTTGTGGATGGGAAGCTGCGCAGTATATTCATCGACCGACCGTCGGTCAATGTAAATAAATCGCATTACCGAAGTTTCCAGCCTGTACCATCGGGCCTGTGGATTTCGTCGGAGACTGTCGATTTGAAGACCAGAAACTACCTCTTCGGCATCATCGTTTCCTTTGCGTTGGCGGGCTTTCTGGCCTTCCTGGGCATCGTGGCCGTCACCGCCGACAACCTGGGCTGGGGCGTGGTGGCCCTGTTGAGTTACGCGGTGATGTTCGGCGGGCCGGTGGCCATCGTGCTGGTGGTGACCTGGGTCGTGTACCTGGTGCGGGATCGGGGCAATGTGCCGGCACGCGTCCATGCCTTGATGTTCTTGCCGACGCTGTTGGCCGTGTTGATCGTGCCCGTTGATGATTCCATCCGGCAGGGGCGGGCGGACCGTTTCCGCCAAGGCAATCCGGCCATCGCCGAGACGCATGTCAATCTTGCCGGCCACCCGTTGGGGCTGGATTTCCGCCAGGCCTCGTCGTCATCGGGCGGCTCGCAATGGCTGGAACCGGCTTCAGGCGCCCAGACCGGCTTTACCAGCCTGCGGCGCTATCCCAGCCCGGATGTCGTAGCCGCCGGCACGTTTCCGTACGACGGCGATCGCCTGAAAGCCGGCGCCACCCGCTACGCGTATTTCAACTTCGACGGCACCCCCACCGGGGTCGATCTGCCGTTGCAGCGCCAACCGTACCCGGACCTGTCCAGGCTGGCTGCCGCGTTCGCCTATGGCGAGGCGGCGCTGCTGATGCACCAGTATTTTCACTATGCCGACCACGTCGAGGTGGCGCCCAGCCTGGCGCGATTTGCCGGCACGACCGAGGACGCGATGAGCGCGGCCGCCATCCCGGGGCTGACGCTCTTCAGCCTGGAAAACTACACGACGCAGACGCTGGTGCGCGTGGAAATCAATGGCCAGACGCTGGATCTTCAGGGGCCGGCCCGCAGCCTGGCCGGCATGCGTTGCGATCCGCCCCGCGGAAGCAGCCCCGCCGTGGCGGACCTGGACGCGCCGCTGACGGTGCGGTGGCAGACGCGCGAGGACGCCCCGGCCTGGCGCGAGGCGAAGGTGGCGGTGCCGCCGTTCGGCGCGGCCAGCAAGGCGGACGGCGGCAAACCGTCGTTGCCGCAGGTGCGTCTGTATGTGCTGCCCGACGGTTCCGTTGCCGCCGAGCGCTACCGGGAAATCCGCGCGCGCGGCGGCGATCTGGCGTTGCGCACCACCGGCGTGCCGCAGGCGGCCAAGGTGCATACGATGTGCGGCGGCGCGTACGCCAACTACAACTCGCAGACGGTGAAGCTGCTGGCGGATTAGGCGGGGCCGTGGCCGTTCATGCATACGCCTGAAGGCGGCGGGTGCAGGCCTTGACGGCCAACCCTGGCGCATCGGCGTGGCGGCCAAATAGGTGGCCAATCCTGGTGCATCGGCATGGCGGCCAAATAGATGGCCAATCCTAGCGTACCGGCGTGGCGGCCAAATACGCCGCCAGCGCGTCGCGCGTGTCCGGCAGGCCCACCGTCATCCGGGCCAGTCCGGCATTGCCGTCGCGGGGATTCCAGACGTCCGGGTTCGTATGCAGGGCCAGCAACGCGGCATGCTGCGCGGGCGACAGCTGCGCCGGCAACGGCGGGCGCTGGCCCGGCCGAAAGGCTGCTGCCTGGTCGGGAAAGGCCAAGGTCAGGATGCGGCCCCATTCGCTGTTGGCGAGCAGGCCGCCCTGTGTCCGGGCGATCAGGGCCAGCGCCGCGGGCAGCAGTTGCGCAAGGGGCACCTGGCGTTCGATCAGCGCGCCCAGCAAGGTCAGGCGCGTGTGCATGGGAAAGTACGGCGGCCGTTGCGTGAACCAGGCATCGACCTGGTCCGGGCGAGTCAGGGCCGTGACCAGGATCGCCGTGGCGCGTGCATCGGACACAAACAAGGCGGCGCAGGCGCGGATGGCGTCGTCGGCATCGTCCAGCCAGCGGGATACGTCGTGGCCCAGTTGGCCCAAGGCCAGGACCAGGCCGGCGCGGTCATCCCGTGCATCGCGCGCGGCGCCATCGTCCAACCGTGCCTGCAGGCGCGCGGCGACGGCGTGGGCCGCAGCGCTGTCGGGGGCCATCACGCCCCATTGCGCGGCGGCGTTGACGGTTTCCCGGCGGATCTCATCGTTGTCGTCCGACAGATAGGCCGCCAGCGCATCCAGCACGTCTCCTGTCATGGCACGCAGCGCCAGGAAGGCATGGCACATCAAGGTCGAGATCAACGGCGAGCCCCAGCCTTCCTCGTCTTCGCCGTCTTCATCGTCGCGCAGATGCAGAATCAGCGTGTCGAGTTCCGCGTCGCTGGGGTAGGGGTCGGCTTGCGGCGGTTCGATCTCGTTCAGGCTGCTGCCGACCTGGCCCAGGAAGGCGACCAGCGCGGCAAGCGTGTCCGCGTCGAGGGCGGCGCGCGCAGTGGTATCTCGCAGCAGCGCCGTGATGACACCGACCGCGGCGGGCGTGGCGGAATAGATCGTGCCCTGGTGCAGGATCGCGCTGTGCAGATGCGTCAGCGCCGCCTGGCGTTCGGCGGCTTGCGGGTTGGCCAGGTTGCGCAGGTGGCCGGGCGTGTCGTCCGCGACGCCATAGGCGTGAAACAGGCGGCCCCAATCGGTGTCGTGCAGCACCGTATTCCCATCGGACAATTGCGTTCTCCCAGATCTTTCGTCAGCGCTGCATCATAGCTGCGAGACCATGGCCGACGCGCGCGTGCGCGGCAACGTCAGCGCAGGCTAAGGCAAGTCCCGCATCCGGCCCAGTTGCAGCAGCACGGCCAGGGCCGCCAGGCTCAGCCCGCCCAGCGTGGCGAAGGTGGCCGGGGCGCCGGCGCGGGTCATCAACGCGGCGATGGCCGGCGGCGCCAGGGCGTTGATCAGGTTCATCGGCAAGGCGATCTTCGCCATGGCTGCGGTGTAGTCGGCTTTCTGGAAGAACACCAGCGGCAGGGTGGCGCGGGCCACGGCAAAGGCGCCGCTGCCCACGCCGAACAGCAGCAGGTAGCCTGCCACCGGCACCCAGCCGGCGCCGCCCAGCCACATCGCGGCCAGGCCCAGTGGAATCATCGCGCCCGCCACGATGCCGGTCGACAGGCCATCCCAGCGCCGTCCGCCCAGCAGGTCGACCACACGGCCGCCCACCTTGAACACGCCCAGCAGCGACGCGATGCCCACGGCATAGGCCAGGTCCATGCCCATGGCCTGCATCAGCTGCACGCCCACGGCCTGGATGCCGAAGGTGACGAAGCTGTTCAGGGCGATGGCGGCGACGATCAGCGCAAAGACCTTGCCGTGCCGGCGGGCGGACGAGCGCGCGGCCTTGGCCGGCGCGGCCAGGGTCGCGGGCAGGCAGAAGCCGACCAGCGGGCACACGCCCAGCAGCATCACGGCGGCATAGGCGAACATGGCCGCGCGCCAGCCGACCCAGTGGTCAAGCAGGGCGGTGACCGGCAGGAACACGCTGCCGGCCAGCCCGGTTGCCAGCATCAACGTGCCCATCAGGCTGCGGGCCTGGTCTTCGGCGTATTCCGCGATGTAGGCGTAGGCGGCCGTCGTCAGGAACAGGGCGCCGGCCAGGCCGATCAGCGCCCAGGCGCCCCAGAACGTCACCAGGTTGCGCGACAGCGCCAGCACGATCAGGCCCAGCCCGATCAGCCCGGCGCCGGCCGCCATCGCCTGGCGCGTGCCATGGATGCGGAAGGCGCGGCCCGCCCAGGGCGCGGCCAGGCCCATGGCCACATACATGACCGAGGTGCCCAGGAAGACCGACGCCGCCGAGGCGCCCAGGTCGGCCGCCACGGGCGCGGCAATCACAGGCAGCACGCCCACCACGCCCCAGCCGGTGATCTGGGTCACGGCCAGCAGGATCAGGACCGTCAGGTGGCGCGGCATGGTCGGGGGCTCAGGCCGAGGCGGGCGTCGTGGGGGTGGCGTCGGCCACGCGCGTTTCGCGCAGTGCCAGCAACGCGGCGCAGGCCAGGCCGGCGATGCCCGCCAGCGCCAGAAACGCCGCGCGGTAGCCCGCGTGCTGCACGATCAGGCCCGCCAGGCCGTTGCTGAGCGAGGCGCCGATGCCGAACACCGTCGTGACGGCGCCCAGGCTGGCGTTGAAGCGGCCGGTGCCGTGCGTCAGGTCCAGCACCATCAGCGGCAACACGGCGCCGAAGATGCCGGCGCCGATGCCATCGAGCAGCTGCACGGCGACCAGCCACGCCATGTCGTCCGACAAGGTGTAGAGCAGGCCGCGCAACGGCAGGATCGCGAACCCGATCAGCAAGAGCGGCTTGCGGCCCAGGCGGTCGGCATAACGGCCCACGGCCATGGCCGCCGGAATCATCACGAACTGCGCCGCCACGATGCAGGCGGACGTCAGGGGCGTAGCCAGCGCCGGATTGGCCAGCGCCAGTTTCTGGCTGACCAGCGGCAGCATGGCGGCATTTGCGAGGTGGAACAGCGCGCAGCTGACGGCCAGCAGCACCAGCGGGCGGTTATCAAGCAGTTGGCGCAGCGGGACGGGTTGCGGCGCGGCCGCCGGGTCGTCGTGCGCCAGGCCGCGCGCCCGGTCCAGGTCGATGTCTGCGGGAATGCGCAAGGCGGCGGCGACGCTGGCCAGGGCCATCGCGGCCATCAAATAGAACACGGCCACCGGGCCCCAGAAATACGCCAGCACACCGGCCAGAATCGCCGCCACGGCGTTGCCGGCGTGGTTATAGGACTCGTTGCGTGCGATGCGCGCGGTGAACGCGCCGCGGGCGCTGAGCCCCAGTGTGATGGCGGCGATCAGCGGCGCAAAGACCGATGACGCCACGCCGGCCAGCGACTGCGTGAACGTGACCCAGGCAAAGCTGGCGTTGACCAGCACGGCCATGCAGGCCAGCGTCACCAGGATGGCGGCGGCCATCAGCAAGGCGCGCTTGTTCGGCGTGCGGTCGACCAGCGCGCCGGCCGGGGTCTGCGCGGCCAGCGCCGCCAGGCCCGACAGGGTCATCACCAGGCCGATGCTGTCGGGCCGCCAATGGTGCACGGCCAGCAGGTAGATGGCCAGATAGGGCCCCAGGCCGTCGCGCACATCGGCGACGAAGAAATTGAGCCAGTCCAACGGACGCGAGGCAGACGAGGGGGCAGTCAAGACAATGGCCGTCGCAAGGGGGTGACGATGCCAGATTGTCGCTCATCTTCACGTCATTGTTTTGAATATCAAAGTATTCGTTCAAAGCCTGGGTGGGGGCATTAATTCGAATATCGGAAGAAATCGGCCAAAGCCGAAAACGAGGAAAAAATCATAAATAATCGCCGCGCAAGATCAGGCCAAAAGTATTAATCCGAAAAATTAATATCCGTCGATCGGCGTGGAGCACGCGATGCAAGAAGCCAAGTCGTTCAAGCTCGTCCCTCGTCCCCTGACCGTGCTTGTCGGCGCGGCCTTGTTCGGCGGTTGGCCCGCAACGGGCGTGCAGGCCGCTTGCGTGACCAGCGGCTCCACCACCACCTGCAACACCAACGCGCCCAATCCCGCCACGACGCCAATAGGGCAAGGCCCCACCACTGCCAGCGGCGCGGCGGTGACGCTGCAGCCCAATGCCCGGCTGGAAGTGACGAACGCCAACGCCGTCAGCCTGGGGGACAACGCCCAGATCACCGTGAACGCCGGCGCCGTCATTTCCAATAACGCCACGTCCGGCGCAGGCTTGTGGAGCACCGGCAACAACACAGTCGAATTCGGCTCGAACGGCACGCTGAACATTGCCCAGGGCGGCAAGATCCAGGCGCTGGGCACGCAGGCCAATGCCGAAGCCATCAACGTCATGGGCGCCGGCAACGCCATCATCAACCGCGGCGTGATCTCCGGCGGCAATGCGGCCGCCATCTGGTTCGAAGACCGCACGCTGGGCGCGGCCAATACGGTCGACAACTACGGCACGATCCAGGCCGGCAACGGCACCAGCAGCAATGTGATCGGCAACAGCGGCAGCGGCAACGTCAACTTCATCAATCGCAGCGGCGCCGTCGTGAACGGCAGCCTGACGTTTGCCAGCGGCAATGATTCGCTGACGCTGTATCCGGGATCGGTCATCACGGGGGGCTTCAACGGCGGCGGCGGCACCAACAGCCTGTTGCTGGCCGGCGAGGCGGGGTCCAGCGATACCTTGCCCGGCGCCATCCGCAACTTCCAGTCGCTGACCAAGACGGGCGACGGCAAGTGGACGTTGTCGGGCACGGTCGGCGGCAATGGCGGCGGTACGCCGCTGGCGGTGGAGGTGCAGGGCGGCACGCTGGCCTTGACGGGCGACAACACCAGCTTCAACGGCTCGGTGCTCGTCGACGCGGCGGGCACGCTGGAAGCGCGTGCGCAGAGCCTGCCGCCCAGCGTGGCCAACAATGGCCTGGTGCTGTTCAATCAGCCGGACAACGGCACCTATGCAGGCACGATCAGCGGCACCGGCGCCATACGCAAGATCGCGGCCGGCATCCTGACGCTGTCGGGCGCCAACACCTACCAGGGCGGCACGACGATACAGGGCGGCACGGTGGCCGTGGGCGCTGACAATGCGCTGGGCGGCACAGGCGGCGGCATCACGCTGGACGGCGGCGGGCTGGCGTTCACCAACAGCTTCAGCCTGTCCGGCAGCCGCAGCGTCACCGTTACTGCCAACAACGGCACGCTCGCCGCCAACGCCGGCGTGACGGGCACACTGACCCAAGCCATCACCGGCGCAGGTAGCTTGACCAAGGACGGCGCCGACACCGTCGTGCTGACCAGCAATGCCAACAGCTGGGCGGGCGCCACCACGATCGCGGCCGGCACGCTGCAGCTGGGCAACGGTAGCGCGTCGGGCAACCTGCCCAGCGGCAGCGCCATCACCAACAACGGCACGCTGGCCTTCAATCGCAGCGACCTGTTCACCTTCGGCAACCTGATCAGCGGCAGCGGCGGCATTCGCCAAAGCGGTTCGGGCAGCACGATCCTGACCGCAAACAACAGCTACGCCGGCCCCACGGCGGTGACGGCGGGCGCGCTGTACGTCAACGGCACGCAGACGGGCACCGGCGCGGCCACCGTGGGCAGCGGCGCCACGTTGGGCGGCACGGGCGCGCTGGGGGGCAGTGTCACCGTGCAGACCGGCGGCACCTTGGCGCCGGGCAGTATCGGCGCCGCGCCGGGCCTGCTTACGATCGGCGGCGACCTGACGCTGCAAAGCGGCTCGGCGCTGGCGTATTCGTTCGGCCAGGCCGGCGTCGTGGGCGGCCCCTTCAACGACCTGACCAACGTGGGCGGCAACCTGGCCCTGGGCGGCACGCTCAATGTGCAGACCTCGGCGGGCGGCTCGTTCGATCCGGGCGTGTACCGCGTCATCAACTACGCCGGTACGCGCAGCGGCACGCTGGCGCTGGGCACGGTGCCCACGCCGGGCAACTATTTCATCCAGACCTCGGTGGACAAGCAGGTCAACCTGGTCAACACCAATGGCCTGACGTTGAACTATTGGGACGGCGCCAATCCGCTGAACAAGAACAACAACACCGTCGATGGCGGGCCGGGTATCTGGATGGCCGACGGGCCGCTGGCCAACGACAACTGGACGGGCATGAACGGCGCCTTGAACGCGCCGTGGAGCCAGAGCGCATTCGCCGTATTCATGGGGCAGGGTGATACCGTCCGGGTCGACAGCACGACTCGCGGCGCCATCCTGACACAGGGGATGCAGTTTGCCGCCGACGGCTACACGCTGGTCAACAACCTGGCGGCCGACGCGTTGACGCTGGTGGGCGTTGCGGTCACGGGCGGCGGGCCCAACGAGGCCGTGATCCGCGTGGGCAATGGCGTGGCCGAAGGCGCCGGTTACACCGCCACCATCGCCGCGACGGTGGCCGGCGCGGCCAAGCTGGTCAAGACCGACCTGGGCACGCTGGTGCTGTCGGGCGTCAATACCTATACCGGCGGCACCGCCATCAATGGCGGCGTGCTGCAGGTCAGCCAGGACAGCAACCTGGGCGCGGCGGGCACGGGCCTGACGCTGGACGGGGGCACGCTGCGCGCCGCGGGCAGCTTTGCGTCGAACCGTGCGACCGACCTGCGCGCGGCGGGCGGACGCTTCGACATGGCGGGCGGGTCCACGCTGACGCTGACCAGCCCGGTGACGGGCGCGGGCGCGCTGACGCTGCTGGGCACCGGGACGCTGGCCCTGGCCGGCGATGCGACCTATGCCGGGGGCACCACCGTTTCCAGCGGCACGTTGCAGCTGGGCACGGGCGTGGGCGGGTCGGCCACGGGCAGCATCCTGGGCAACGTGGCCAACAGCGGCACGCTGGCGTTCAACCGCAACAATGCCTACACCTTCGGCGGCACGATCAGCGGCACGGGCGGCGTGACGCAGATCGGCTCGGGCACGACCACGCTGACCGCCGACAACACCTATACGGGCGGCACCACGATCTCGGCGGGGACCTTGCAGCTGGGCGCGGGCGGGGCCACCGGCAGCCTGGTCGGCAATGTCGTCAACAACGGCGGCCTGGTGTTCAACCGGGGCAATGACTATGCCTTTGGCGGCGCGATCAGCGGCGCCGGCACGGTGACGCAGCAGGGCGCAGGCACCACCGTGCTCAGCGCCAGCAACAGCTATGCCGGCGCCACCACGGTCAACGCCGGCGGCCTGTTCATCAACGGCGACCAGACCACGGCCCTGGGCGCCACCACCGTCAACAACGCGGCGACGTTGGGGGGCAAGGGCATCATCGGCGGCGACGTCACGTTGACAGGCAACAGCATCCTGTCCCCGGGTGACAACAGCACGGCGCCCGGCACGCTGACCATCCGCGGCAACCTGACGCTGGGCAGCGGCACCTCGCTCAATTACGCATTCGGCCAGGCCAACGTGGCAGGCGGCCCGTTCAACGACCTGACCAACGTGGGCGGCAACGTCAGCCTGGGCGGCAAGCTCAACGTGTCGCTGTCGCCCGGGGGCCGCTTCGACCCGGGCATCTACCGCATCATCAACTACGGCGGCACGCTATCCAACCCTGGGGGCCTGACGGTGGGGACGTTGCCCGCGGGGTCGAACCCGGCCGATTATTTCGTGCAGACGTCGGTGGACAAGCAGGTCAACCTGGTCAACACCAACGGCCTGACGCTGAACTACTGGGACGGCGACGCGGGGCCCAAGAACAACGGCCAGGTCAATGGCGGGGCGGGCACCTGGGTGGCCCCCAACGGCATCAACGACAACTGGACGGACGCGGGCGGCGCCGTCAATGCTCCCTGGAGCCAGGGCGCGTTCGCGATCTTCACCGGCCAGAGCGGCACGGTGCTGGTGGACAGCACCAGCAATGGCCCGATCAACGTGCAAGGCATGCAGTTCGCCACCGACGGCTATGTGCTGCAAGGCAACACCGGCAGCGACGCGCTGACGCTGATCGGGGTGCCCGTGGCCGGCGGCGGCCCCAGCGAGGCGATCATCCGGGTGGGCGCGGGGTCGGCCGACGGCGCCACCTACGCGGCCGCGATCACGGCGGTGCTGGACGGCGCGGCCAAACTGGTCAAGACCGACCTGGGCACGCTGGTGCTGGCCGGCGCCAACACCTACACCGGCGGCACCGCCATCAACGGCGGCGCGTTGCAGGTCACGCAGGACAACAATCTGGGCGCGGCCAGCGGCGCGTTGTCGCTGGATGGCGGCACGCTGCGCGCCGCCGGCAGTTTTGCCACGGGGCGCGCCACCACGCTGGGCGCGGGCGGGGGACGCTTCGAGGTCACTGGCGCCAACGCGTTGACGCTGACCAGCGCGGTCATGGGCAGCGGCGCACTGGGCAAGCTGGGCACGGGCACCCTGACGCTGGCCGCGGACAATGGCTATACCGGCGGCACCACCATCATGGCCGGCACGTTGCAGCTGGGTTCTGGCGCGGGCGGCTCGGCCGCCGGCAGCCTGCTGGGCGATGTGGCCAACAACGGCACGCTGGCGTTCAATCGCAGCAATGCGACCACCTACGCGGGCGTCGTCAGCGGGTCCGGCAGCGTCGTGCAGCAGGGCACCGGTACCACGGTGCTGACCGGCACGAACACCTATACCGGCGGCACCACGATCTCGGCGGGTACGCTGCAACTGGGTGCGGGCGGCGCTACCGGCGGCATCGTTGGCGACGTGGCCAACAATGGCGCGCTGGCGTTCAACCGCAGTGATACGTATACCTTCGGCGGTCTTGTCAGCGGTGGCGGCACGGTCAGCCAGAACGGCAGCGGTACCACGGTGCTGACCGCCAACAATGCCTACACCGGCGGCACCTCGATTACGGCAGGCACCCTGCAACTGGGCGCGGGCGGCGCTACCGGCGGCATCGTTGGCGACGTGGCCAACAACGGCGCGCTGGTGTTCAACCGCAGCGACACCTATACCTTCGGCGGGCAGGTCAGCGGCGCAGGCAGCGTCAGCCAGATCGGCAGCGGCACGACGGTGCTGACCGGTGCCAACACCTATACCGGCGGCACCACGATTACGGCGGGCACCTTGCAGCTGGGCGCGGGCGGGCCCACAGGCAGCATCGTCGGCAATGTGTCCAACAACGGCACGCTGGCGTTCAATCGCAGCGACGGCTATCTGTTCGGGGGCCTCATCAGCGGGGGTGGCGGCGTCAATCAGCTGGGCACCGGCACCACCATCCTGACCGCCAACAACACCTACACCGGCGGCACCACCATCACGTCGGGCACGCTGCAACTGGGCAATGGCGGTACCAGCGGCGGGCTCCAGGGCGACGTCGTCAACAACGGGGTCCTGGTGGTGGTTCGCAGCGACCAGGTGATGCTGAACGGCGTGATTTCGGGTAACGGCGCGGTCGTGCAGAACGGCAGCGGCCAGACGGTGCTGACAGGCAAGAACACCTACAGCGGCGTGACGGTGGCGATGGCGGGTTCGCTGTTCGTGAACGGCGACCAGAGCGCGGCCACTGGCGGCACCTTCGCGACCGGCGGCAGTACCCTGGGCGGCACCGGCATCATCGGCGGCAACACCTTCGTGGCCGGCACGCTGTCGCCCGGCGACCTGACCGGCGCACCAGGCACCTTGACGATCACCGGCGATCTCACCCTGGACAACGCCGCCACGCTGGCCTACAACTTCGGCCAGGCTGGCACGGTGGGCGGGCCGCTCAATGACCTGACCATCGTCAAGGGTAATCTGGCGCTCAATGGCACGCTCAACGTGGCCACCGCGCCGGGCGGCAGCTTCGACCCGGGCGTGTACCGCGTCATCAGCTACGACGGCACGTTGACAGGCAGCGGCCTGACCATCGGCACCATTCCGTCGCCGTCGTTCTCGGTGCAGACCGCCGTGGCCAAGCAGGTGAACCTGGTCAATACCGCCGGGCTGACCTTGAATTTCTGGGACGGCGCGCTGGCCGCGGGCAAGAACAACGGCACGGTCGATGGCGGCAACGGCTTCTGGCAGAACGCCGCCGGCAACGACAACTGGACCAATTCCCTGGGCGTGCCCAATGCGCCGTACGCCGACGCCACCTTCGCCATCTTCATGGCGGCGCCCGGCACGGTCACGGTCGACAACAGCCTGGGCCCGGTGCGCAGCGGCGGCATGCAGTTCGCCAGCAATGGCTACCGGCTGACGGGCGGGGCGATCGAACTGGTGCCCGACACCGACGGCGGCACGACGATCCGGGTGGGCGATGGCAGCAGCCTGGGCACGGCGTACATCACCACGATCGATTCGGTGCTGACCGGCGCGTCGCGGCTGGTCAAGAGCGACCTGGGCACCTTGGTCCTGGACGCCGCCAACACTTACACCGGCGGCACCGCGATCAATGGCGGCACCGTGCAGATCGCCAATGACGCGGCGCTGGGCGCGGCTGGCGCCGCGCTGGCCATGAACGGCGGCACGCTGCACACCACGCAGAGCCTGACGCAGTCGCGGCCGATCACCCTGGGCGCCATGGGCGGCAGCGTGGAACCGGTGGCCGGCACCACGCTGGTCGTGGCCAGCGACATCGGCGGCGCCGGCTCGCTGACCAAGCTGGGCGACGGCACGGCCATCCTGACGGGCAACAACAGCTATGGCAGCGCCAGCGTCGTCAAGGACGGCGTTACCGTCATCAAGGCCGGCACGCTGCAGGTCGGCGATGGCGGCACCCGCGGCAACATCATGGGCCTGGTCAGCAACGACGGCGTGCTGGCCTTCAACCGGTCGGACCGTTACGTGCAGGCGGACCCCATCAACGGCAGCGGCCAGGTGATCCAGCAGGGCAGCGGCACGACCGTATTCAATGCCGTCAACGGCTATTCCGGCGGCACCACGGTCGCGGCCGGGGGACTGGCCGTGGGCGACGCAGCGAACCCGAGCGCGGCCATCAACAGCGGCGGGTCGGTGACGGTGCAAAGCGGCGCCCGCTTCGGCGGCTACGGCAGCGTCACGGGCAATGTCACCAATGCCGGCACGCTGTCGGTGGCCGATGCCTTTCCCGGGCTGGGCGGTGGCGCGGGCGGCTTCGCCATCCGCGGCAACCTCATCAACAGCGGCGTGGTCGACCTGGCGGGCGCCGCGCCGGGCAACCGGCTGACCGTCACCGGCAACTACCAGGGGCAAGCGGGCGTGGTGGCGCTGAGCACCGTGCTGGGGGCCGACAATTCCCCGACCGACAAACTGGTCATCAGCGGCGGCGCAGCCACCGGCAGCACCACGCTGCGTATCACCAACCGCGGCGGCCTGGGCGCCAAGACCACCGGTGACGGCATCCAGGTGGTGCAGGCGCTCAACGGCGCGACCACGGCGCCGAGCGCCTTCGCCACCGGGGCGGGCGTGTACGCGGGCGCGTATTCCTATCAGCTGTTCCGCGGCGGCCTCGCGGCCGGCAATGA
Source organism: Achromobacter sp. DH1f (assembly GCF_000633435.1). NCBI lineage: Bacteria > Pseudomonadati > Pseudomonadota > Betaproteobacteria > Burkholderiales > Alcaligenaceae > Achromobacter > Achromobacter sp. DH1f. The sequence continues at coordinate 118,369 of NZ_AYMF01000023.1, forward strand.
GCAGAACTGGTACCTGCGTTCCGAACTGGCCGGTTCCAACCCCAATCCCGGCACCCGGGGCATCGACCCGCCCAGCGTGCCGACGTACCGGCCAGGCGTGCCGATCTACAGCGAGGTGCCTTCGCTGGCGCGCGAGCTGGCGGTGCAGCAGATCGGCACGTTCCACGACCGCCAGGGCAACCAGGACCTGCTGACGGGCGAAGGGCGCCTGCCGGCGGGCTGGGCGCGCACCTGGGGCGACCATTTTTCCGAGCGTCGCGACGGCACGGTGCGTCAGTCGTTCAGCGGCAATGTCTTCGGCCTGCAGGTGGGGCAGGACCTTTATGCCCGCCGCACCGACAGCGGCCACCAGGACCGTTTCGGCGTATTCCTGGGCTATGCGCGCGCCGATGGCAACGTGCGGGGCTTCGCGATGGGCCAGGACGACTATCGCGCCGGCAAGCTGGCCATCGATTCCTACAGCCTGGGCGGCTACTGGACGCACGTCGGTCCCGGCGGCTGGTACACCGATACCGTCATCATGGGCAGCCACCTGAAGGTCAAGCCCGATTCCGGCGCGGGCGACACATCATCCACCAACGGCCGGGCGGTTACGGCGTCGGTCGAGGCGGGGCTGCCGATCACGTTGAATCCCACCTTGACCCTTGAGCCGCAGGCCCAGGTGATCTACCAGAACACGCGCATCGACACGGTTCGCGATTCGGCATCCGACGTCAGCTTCGCGCCCAGGAACGCGCTGATCGGGCGGGTAGGGGCGCGGCTGCAAGGCGAGTATCAGGCAGGCGGGGCCACCTGGAAGCCCTATGTGCGGGCCGACCTGTTGCATACCTTGGGCGGCAACGACCGTGTGCGCTTCGGCGAAGACACCACGACGCAATCGGCCATGGGCGGCACGCAGGCCCGGCTGGGAGTCGGCATGTCGGTCAAGGCCAGCGAACGCGTCAGCGTGTATGCGTCCGCGGGCTACGGCTTCAACCTGGGCGGCGAGCGGCGCGACCTGGTGCAGGGCAACGTGGGCGTGCGGATCAGCTGGTGATGGCGGGCCGGCGTTCGGGCAATGGGTGGTGGCCGTAGGTCACAGCTGACTAGACTACCGACCGGTAGTTAGTCTATATTCCGTGCACCTGAACGCAGCCGTCGGCCGCGCCAGGCGTTTCGGCCCAGCGCCGACCGAACCCGGAATTTCGCCATGACCCGCACCCCCGCCGTCCAGCGCATCCTAGATGCCGCCCTCAGCCATTTCGCCGACCGCGGCTACGAAGGCGCCTCCCTGGCCGACATTGCCGACACCGTCGGCATCCGCAAGGCCTCGCTGTATACCCATTTCGCCAGCAAGAACGCCCTGTACCTGGAGATCTTCGGCGACGCGCTTGCGCAGGAAATGCAGACGGCGCGCCAATGCTTCGCCGACGAACCGGACAGCGCCTTGCCGGGTTCCGCCTACTGCGCCCACCTGGTCGGACGGCACGGCGAATCCCGGCCGCTGCGCTTCTTGCTGCGCGCCAGCTACGTGCCGCCCGACGCGCTGGAAACGGCCATCACCGCCGACTATGAAACCTACCTGGCGCAACTGCGCCGCGACTTCGATGCCCGGTTGCGCGCCTGGGCCGGGCAGCGCGGCAAGCTGGCCCGCGCCGATGCCGCGCGCTATGTCGAGGCCTACCTGGGCCTGATCGACGCGGTGCAGGTCAAGCTGGTCTATACCAACGCGGGGCAGGCGGGCGAGCGGCTGGACGCCATGCAGCGCATGCTGGCCGATGGCCTGGCGCAGGCCATCCGACCGGCGCGCGCGGCATGAACGGCGCCGCCACGACCCACCGCGCGCCCCTGATCGGCGCGGGCCTGATCCTGCTGCTGGCCTTGCTGACGGCGCTGGACGCCATGGCCATCGACATGTACCTGCCGGGCATGCCGGCCATTGCCGACGACTTCGGCGTGCCGCCCGGGCGCATCCAGCAGACGCTGTCCATCTTCCTGGCCGGGCTGGCCATCGGCCAGGCGCTGTACGGCCCCTTGCTGGACCGCTACGGCCGCCGCCTGCCGCTGCTGGCGGGCGTGGCGGTGTTCGTGGCCGGTTCGGTGATGGCGGCCGTGGCGCCGTCAGTGGAATGGCTGCTGGCCGCCCGCTTCGTGCAGGCGCTGGGCGCCGCGGCCGGGCTGGTGACGCCGCGCGCCATCGTGGCCGACCTGTGCGGCGTGGCCGAATCCGCGCGTATTTTCTCGCTGCTGATGCAGGTGATGATGATCGCGCCCATCGCGGCGCCTATCCTGGGCGGCTACCTGCTGGGTCATGGCGGCTGGCGTGGCGTGTTCTGGGTACTGGCGGGTCTGGGTGCGGCAGGGCTGCTGTGGGGCTGGCGGGCGCTGCCCGATTCCCTGCCGGTGCAGCGCCGCGCGCCGCTCAACGGCGGTGCCATCCTGCGGGCCTACGGCCGGCAGCTGCGGCACCCGGCCTTCATGGCCTACACCTTGGCAGGCGGCTTCGTGCTGGGGTCGCTGTTCAACTACATCAGCGCGTCGGCCTTTGTGTTCACCGGGCATTTCGGCCTGAGCGCGACGCAGTTCAGCTACGTGTTCGCGGGCAATTCGGTGGCCCTGGTGCTGGGCGGCATGATCAGCAACCGCTTGCTGGGACAGGGTCGCGGGGCCGGCGCACTGACGCTGGCCGGCATCGGGATCCATGCGCTGGCGGGGCTGGCGCTGTTCGGCGCGGTGCTGGCCGGGCAGGCGCCATTGGCCGTGTACGCGGCCCTGCTGGCCGTGGCGGTCGGCGCGCTGGGCCTGATCTTCGGCAACCTGACCGCACTGACGATGAGCCACGCCGGCAAACAGGCGGGCGTGGCGTCTGCGCTGATGGGCACGCTGCATTATCTGATGTCCGCCGCCATCGGCTACGCGGTCAGCCTGGCGCCGCAGGGGCCGGGCCTGCTGCCGGTGGCGATCTTTGCGTGCGGGGTGTTGGCGGCGGGCTTGTGTGTCGTGGCCGGGCGGCGGGCATGACTATGCGTTTCCCGCATACCGCCAATGGCGTCCATCTATTGGACAGCGCCTGACGCCTAGGCCTATCTTTCGTCTCCAAGAGGTGGCCGATGCCGCCCATAGAACAAGCGCCAGCAAAACGGTGCAGGAGACAGCATGGATCACGACCGCAAGCCCATCCGCAGCGGCATGGGCCGCAGCACGCCCGACCGCATTTTCGTCCAGGGGTTCGACCTGGTCGAGGACGTCATCGGCACCCTGAACCTGGGGGACATGGCGTACCTGGAAATGACCGGCCGGCTGCCCGACAGCCGCCAGTCGCGCGTGTTCAACGCCATTCTGGTGACGCTGGTCGAACATGGCATGACGCCCATGGCGATCGTGTCGCGGCTGGTCTACCTGGGCGCGCCGGAATCGTTGCAGGCGGCGGTGGCGGCAGGGCTGTGCGGCATGGGCACGACGTTCGCCGGCACCGCCGAAGGCGCCGCCCGCATGCTGCACGAGGCCTGGGAAGCGCCCGGCGACCAGGATGCGGACACGCTGGCCCGCCGAATCGTGGCGGATTTTCGCGCCCGGGGGCAGTCCATTCCCGGCCTGGGCCACAACCTGCACAAACCGCAAGACCCGCGCACCGCGCGGCTGTTCTCGATCGCCGAACAGGAAGGCCATGCCGGCCGCTATGTCGAACTGATGCTGGCCATCGGCGCCCATGCCCAGGCGGGGCTGAGCAAACCGTTGCCCATCAATGCCACGGGCGCCATCGGCGCGCTGTGCTGTGAACTGGGCATTTCCTGGAAAGCCGCGCGCGGCATCGCCGTGATCGGGCGGGCGGTGGGGCTGGTGGGGCACCTGGCGGAAGAGCAGGGCAACCCCATCGCGCGCGAAATCTGGCAGCGCACCGAAGCCGAGGCCAGCCGCCAGGACGACCCCACCGCCGGCAACGGCCGCCGGGAGGCGCCATGATGCTCAGGAAACATGCGGCCGTGTTGGCAGCCGCTTGCGGCATGTTGCTGGGCGCCCAGGCGGCAAGCGCGGCCTGGCCCGAAAAGCCCATCCGTTTCATCGTGCCGTATCCGCCGGGCGGCGGCACCGACATCGTGGCGCGGGCCGTGGGCAAGCGGCTGTCTGAAAGCCTGGGCCAGCCCGTCATCGTCGAGAACCGGCCCGGGGCCAGCACCATCATCGGCTCGGACGCCGTGGCGCGGGCAGAACCTGACGGCTACACCATCGGCCTGGTCACTGATTCCCATGTGCTCAATCCGCTGTTCTACCCGCAGCGCCAGCCCTACGACACGCACAAGGACTTCGCGCCCGTCGGCCAACTGGTGTCGGTGCCGTTCATCCTGGTGGCCAATCCCAAGACGGGCTGGACCAGTGTCAAGCAGCTGCTGGATGCCGCGCGGGCACGGCCGGGCAAGATCACCTATGCGTCGATCGGCAATGGCACGCCGCATTACCTGGCGATGGAATTGACTCGTGCGATGGCCGGCGTCGACTTGGTGCATGTGCCGTACAAGGGCGTGGCGCCGGCGCTGGCCGACCTGCTGGGCGGCCAGGTGGACGTGATGTACACCGGCATGTCCACGGGCCTGCCGCAGGTGCGCAATGGCCGGCTGACGGCGTTGGCGGTGTCCGGGCCGAAGCGTTCGCCGATTGCGCCCGACATTCCCACGGTGGCCGAGTCGGGCCTGCCGAATTTCGCCTTCATGACCTGGTACGGCGTGGTGGCGCCGGCCGCCACGCCGCCCGACCGGGTGCAGCGCCTGAGCGCCGAGCTGCGCCGGGCGATGCAAGACCCGGCGCTGCGCGAACAGCTCGATCAATTGGGCGTCGAGGCTGCGCCGTCCGACCCGGCAGCGTTTGCACGCTTCATGGACGACGAGTCGGCCAGGTACGAACAGATCATCAAACTGACGGGCGCAAAGGGCGAATAGTGGAACTGACAGAAGAACAGCGGCTCATCCGCGACACGGTAGGCGCGTTGGCGCAGGCGCGGTTCGCGCCGGCCGCGGCCAGCGCCGACAAGGAATACCGGCCGCCGATCGAGAACCTGAAGGTGCTGGCCGAGCATGGCTACACGGGTGTGTTCCTGCCCGAAACCTACGGCGGCGCAGGCCTGGGCTTGCTGGAAACGGTGCTGATCGTCGAGCAACTGGCGCGTTCCTGCGCCAACACCGCGATGCTGTTTTCGTGCACCGACGGCGCCACCCCGCGCGCCATCCTGCATATCGGGTCCGACGACATCCGGCGCCGTTACCTGCCGGCCTTTGCCCGGGCCGAACGCTATGCGGCCTGGAGCATGTCGGAAGCGAACGCCGGGTCGGACGTGGGCAACGTGCAGACCCGCGCGCTCTTGCGCGGCGACCACTATGTGGTCAATGGCAGCAAGCTGTGGTGCAGCGGCGCCCAGGTGGCCGACGTCTTCCTGGTGTTGGTGCGCCTGTCGGACGAGCCCGGCATGAAAGGGGTAGGGGCCTTGCTGGTCGAGCGCGGCGCGCCGGGTTTCTCGGTGGGGCGGCATCTGGACCTGCTGGGCCTGCGCGGCACGGGCATGGCCGAACTGGTGTTTCAGGACTGCCCGGTGCCGGCCGGCAATCTGTTGCTGCCGCCGGGCCGGATGAAGGATCTGCTGCAGGTGTTCGACGCCGACCGCATCATCGGCAACCCGCCCATCTGCCTGGGCCTGGCGCACGCCGCGCTGGCGCAGGCGGCGCAGCACCTGAAAGACCGGGTGCAGTTCGGCCGCCCCCTGGCCGACAACCAGGGCCTGCAATGGAAGCTGGCCGACATGGCGATCGACCTGGAAGCGGCGCGGGCGCTGGTGTACGCGGCGGCCGCCAGCCTGGACCGCGGCCAGCATTCGGTCGCCCAGGTGTCCATCGCCAAGACCTATGCCAATGAAATGGCGGTGCGGGTCACGAACCAGGCGATGCAGCTGGCCGGGGCCTTCGGCCTGTCCGAAGAGTATCCGTTCGAACGCTACTTCCGCGACGCACGCGGCATGTCCATCGGCTACGGCACGACCGAGATCCATCGCAATGTGATCGCGCGCGAAATACTGAAAGGCAATTACCTGGCCTGACGCCAACGAGGATTCCATGCATTCCCGATACGAACCTATCGCAGCCGGCGACGGCCGCACGTTTTCCGCCTACGTGGCCGAACCGGCGCACGCCAACGGCCATGCGGTGATCATTCTTCAGGAGATCTTCGGCGTGACCGACACGATCCGCGCGCTGGTGGACCGCTACGCCGCCGAGGGCTATCTGGCGCTGGCGCCCGACCTGTTCTGGCGCCTGGAACCTGGCGTGGAACTGCCGCACGACAAGGCCGGCGTGGCCAAGGCCTTCGAATACCTGGAACGGTTCGACGAAGACACTGGCATCGACGATATCGGCCGCACCGTAGCGCAGGTGCGCGCCAGGCCGGACTTCGCGGGCAAGGTGGCGGTGCTGGGCCTGTGCCTGGGCGGCAAGCTGGCGTATCGGGCGGCGGCCACGCTGGACATCGATGCCGCCGTGACGTTCTACGGCGTCGGGGTGGAGGCGCATCTGGACGATGCCGACCGGCTGGCCTGCCCGCTGATGCTGCACTACGGCGGCCGCGACCGCTACGCGCCGCCCGCCGCCGTGGACCAGATCGAAGCCGCGCTGCCGCCCGCGCCGCTGGCCGTGCTGCACCGCTATCCCGAGGCCGATCATGGCTTCTACACGCGGGGCGGGGGCATGGACGCCGACATTGCGCACGAACGCACGCAGCGTTTCCTGCAACAGGCGCTGGGAGCCGCATCATGACCGTGCTGCGCGGCCTGCGGGTCCTGGACCTGGGCAATTTCATTACGGCGCCGCTGGCCGGCATGCTGCTGGGCGAGCTGGGCGCCGATGTCATCAAGATCGAACGGCCGGGCACGGGCGACCCGTTTCGCGCGTTCAAGGGCGGCCTGTACAGCACGCAGTTCCAGGCGCACAACCGCAACAAGCGCAGCCTGTCGCTGGACTACACCCGGCCAGAAGGGCTGGCCGTGCTGGACCGGCTGGTGGCGCAGGCCGACGCGATCATCCTGAACATGCGCCCCGGCGTCGAAGACAAGCTGGGGCTGGGCGCCGAGCGGCTGCAGGCGCTGAACTCGCGCCTGGTGGTGTGTTCGATCACGGGCTTCGGCGCCAGCGGGCCGTACGCGTCGCGGCCGGCCTACGACAACGTGGGGCAGGCGGCGTCGGGCTGGCTATCCATGTTTCATGCCGGCGCGGACCCCAAGGTGGCCGGCCCGGCAGTGTCGGACGCGGTGGCCGGCCTGTATGCCGCTCTGGGCGTGCTGGGCGCGCTGGTCGAACGTGCGCAGACCGGGCGCGGTCGCAAGGTGGAAGTCAGCATGCTCGAGGCCATGATCGCCATGGCCTGTGAGCCGCTGGCCGCGATGATGGCAACCGGGCAGGCGCCCTCGCTGCACGGGCGGGCAGCCATGTCGCAATCGTATGTGGTGACCTGCCGCGACCTGCGCCGCATCGGCCTGCACCTGTCGTCGCCGGAAAAATTCTGGCGTGGTCTCGCGGCCGCCATCGAACGGCCCGATCTGCTGGCGGCGTATCCCACGCGCGCCGAACGGGTCGAGCGCTACCCGGCGCTGGCCACGACCCTGGCCGAGGTGTTTGCCGGGCAAGACCGCGATTACTGGGAACCGCGGCTGGAACGCCACGACGTGCCGTTCATGCCCGAACGCCGGCTGGACGAACTGGCGGACGACCCGCAGGTGCAGCACCAGGGCGTGTTCTACGAGCAGGTTCATCCGCGCCACGGCGCCTTGCGCGCAGCGCATCGGCCGGTGCGCTACGACGGCGATAACCGCAGCGATTTCCGGCCGCCGCCGGACCTGGGCGAACACACCGCCGAGGTCCTGCGCGAGGCCGGTCTATCGGCGCAGGACCTGGACATTCTGCAGCAGGCCGGGGTGGTCTGACCCGCAACCAAGAGAGGCTTTCATGTTCACTCGAATGCAATGCGCGCGCGGCCTGGCCGCGCTGGCGCTGGGGTTTCCTTGCGCGCTCGCTTTGGCGGCATGGCCCGACAAGCCGGTGCGGCTGGTGGTCTCGTCGGGCGCGGGCGGCACGGCCGACATCCTGGCACGGGCCCTGGCCGAGAAGCTGACGACGTCACTGGGCCAGACCTTTGTCGTGGAAAACAAGCCTGGCGCCGGCGGCCACCTGGGCGCGTCGCAGGTGGCGCGGTCGCGGGCGGATGGCTATGTGTTCCTGGTCAGCGGCAGTCCGACGCATTCGGTCGGGCCGCACCTGTACAAGAATCTGACCTACGACCCCATGCGCGACGTGCCGCCGGTGGCCATGGTGGCCGTGGCGCCCAACATGCTGGTGGTGGGGCCTGACGTGCCGGCCAAGTCCGTGGCGGACCTGGTGGCCCTGGCTCGGCAAAAGCCCGATGAACTGACCTATTCGTCCGCCGGCCGCGGCACCTCGGGCCATCTGGCGGGCGCCATGCTGGCCAGCCTGGCGCATATCAAGATCAAGCACGTGCCCTACAACGCCGGGCCGGAGGCGGTGACGGCGGTCATGGCAGGCAACGTGTCCATGACGTTCTTCACGCTGCCCGGCGTGCTGCCCCAGGTGCAGGCGGGCAAGCTGCGGGCGCTGGCCGTCACCTCGCGCTCGCGGACCCCGCTGGCGCCGTCGGTGCCGACGGTGGCCGAGGCGGGCTATCCCGATTTCGAAGCGCTGGCCTGGTACGGGCTGTTCGCGCCCAAGGACACCCCGCCTGACGTGGTGGCGCGGTTGAGCGCCGAGATCGGCCGCATCGTGCAGCAGCCCGACATGCAGGCCCGGTTGACCCAGCTGGGCACCGAACCGCACTACCTGGACGCCGAGCAGGTCAAGGCGTTCGTGGCGGTGGAATCGCCCAAATGGAAGGCCTTGATCGACACCTTCGGCGCGGAGCAGGACTGATGGATCGCCATTTTCCCGACGCCGAACCCATCACCGGATGGCGCGTCTTTGTGCGCCGCCTGGCCTATGAACGCGCAGTGCAATGGAGCGACCTGACCGAAACGGCGGCCACGTTCGTGGTGCTGCGCATCGAAACGGCCTCGGGCTGCGCGGGTGCGGCCGAGGTGGCGGTCAAGCCGACCTGGGTGGGCGCCACGGCCGCCAGCCTGGTCTGCGCGCTGGCCGAGATGTTCGAACCGCTGGTGCGTGGCCACAACCTGTCCGACCCGCGCCAGCTGCGCACCGTGCTGGACGCCATTCCCGGCAACCAGCCGGCCAAGACGCTGATCGACAACGCCTGCTGGGACTGGCTGGGCGCCCGTACCGGCGTGCCGCTGTGGCGCCGGATGCAGGGGCGGGCGCAGGTGCCGGTGTCCTGGGCGGTGACCCGGCAACCGCCCGCCGCGATGGCGCGCGAGGCGGCCGACATGATCGCGCGCCATGGCTTTCGCACGCTGAAGATCAAGGGTGGGCAGGGGATGGCGCTGGACGTGGCTTGCCTGGACGCCGTGCGGCAGGCGGTCGGCGATGGCGTCGCCCTGTACGTGGATGCCAACGGCGCGTATCCGGCGGCCGACGCCGCGGGGTACGCCAGCGCCCTGAGCCGGGCCGGCGCGATCATGGTCGAAGACCCTTGCGCCTTCGTGCCGGACCAGGGTTACACGGCCTTGCAGCAATCGGTGAACGTGCCGCTGCTGGTCGACTTCGGCATGACCGGGGTGCGCGATGCGCATCTGTTCCTGGAACGCGGCGCCCGGGCCTTGAGCCTCAAGCCGGGGCGGTTCGGCCTGTCTGACGCGCTGCACATGCGGCAACTGGCGCAGGCCGCGAACGCCACGGCGGTGGCCGGGCTGATGGGCGAAAGCGCGCTGGGTACCTGGGCGGGCCTGCAGTTCGCCGCCGCCTTGCCGCCCGCGGCCGCGCCGGCCGAATTGACCTGGTTCCTGGCGATGCGCGAACAGATGCTGGACGACGTGCCCGTCGTGCTGGATGGCGCAATTGCCATGCCCGATTGGCCGTCCGTGTGCGAACGCATCGACTGGGCGGCGATGGCCGATGTCGAGGTGACGCGATGAATCCGGTGCCATTCCTGGAACTGACCGTGGGGTCCACCTACACCAGCACCGCCCGCACGCTGACGCAGGCCGACCTGTCGCTGTCGTGCATGTTGACGGGCGACTGGCATCCGATTCACGCCGATGCCGACTATTGCCGCGAACACGGTATCGAAGGCCCGATGTTCCATGGGCCCTACGGCATCCTGCTGGCGATGGGCATGTCGACCCGGCTGCCGGAATTCGCCGAGCCGGTGATCGGCGCCCTGGGCCTGCGCGACTGGCGCTACCGGCGCCCTCTGGTGGCCGGCGACACCGTGCGGGTGCGCACGTCCATCAGCGCCGCGCGGGTGGTGTCCGGTGGCGGGCGCGCCATCGTCGAGCGTCATTTCGCGCTGCTGGATTCCCAGTCGCGCATCGTTCAAGAAGGCTACGGCAGCACGCTGCTGCGCCTGGCCAACGGAGAAGACACACCATGATTCTGGGCGACATCATCGAGCGCAACGCGCGCTGCTATCGCGACCATCCGGCCTTTCTGTTCGAGGGCCGCCGCATCACCCATGGCGAATTCGCCGAACGCGTGCGGCGCCTGTGCAACGCCCTGATCGCGCGGGGGCTGCAATGCGGCAGCCGCATTGCCATCCTGGCGCAGAACTGCCCGGAATACCTGGAACTCTACGCCGCGGCGGGCATGGGCGGCTTCATCGCCGTGGGCATCAACTACCGGCTGGGGGTGGCTGACCAGGCCGCCATTCTGCGCGACTGCGAGCCGGCGCTACTGATTCATGAGCCCGAGTATGCCGAGACCGTGGCGGCCTTGCGCCCCGCGTTGCCGGCGCAGGCCCAGGTGCTGTGCCTGGGGGCCGGGCAGGGCAGTGACGCCGGCCAAGGCGCCGACCGCTACGAAGCCGCCCTGGCCGCCGCCAGCACCCAACCGCCGCCCTGGCGGGCCGAGGCCGACGACACCCTGCTGCTGATCTACACCAGCGGCACCACGGGTGTGCCCAAGGGCGTCATGCTGGCCAACGGCGCGCAGGTCGAGCAGGCCCGCATGCTGGCGCTGACGCACGCCAGCGGGCAAGACGACCGCATGCTGATCGTGATGCCGCTGTATCACATCGGCGGCACCACGGAACTGCTCAGCTACCTGATCGGCGGCGCCACCATCGTGCTGCATCGCCGCTTCGACGCCCGCGACATCCTCGCCAGCATCGCGGCCCATCGCGTGACGGCGGCGCATTTCGCGCCCGTCATGATCCAGGCGCTGGTCGATGCGCAGGCCGAGGCGCCCGTCGACGTGTCCAGCCTGCGGGTGGTCTGCTATGCGTCGGCCCCCATGTCGGTGGCCTTGTCGCGGCGGGCGCGCGCGACCTTCGGGCCGATCTTCATGCAGACCTACGGCATGACCGAACACGGCCCGGGCACGGTGCTGCTCAAGCATCAGCACCTGCCCGACGGCTCAGCCGCCGAGGCGGCGCGCATGGCGTCGGCCGGCCAGCCGATCCTGGGCGTGGACCTGCGCATCGTCGACGACGCCGGCGCCGTGCTGGCCGACGGCCAGGTGGGCGAGATCCAGATGCGTTCGGCCGCGATCATGCAGGGTTATTGGCGCAAACCCCGCGAAACGGCCGCGGCGCTGGTCGATGGCTGGATGAAGACAGGCGACGTCGGCTATGTCGATCCGGATGGGTACCTCTTCATCGTCGACCGCAAGAAAGACATGATCATCTCGGGCGGCGAAAACATCTATTCCCGCGAGGTCGAAGAGACGCTGATGCGGCATCCGGCCGTACGCGAGGCCGCCGTCATCGGCATCCCCGACGAGAAATGGGGCGAATCCGTCAAGGCCTTCGTGGTGCGCCAGCCGGGCGCCGACGTCGACGAAGCCGACCTCGTCCAGCACTGCCGCGACCACATCGCCAGCTACAAGAAGCCGCGCAGCGTCGAGTTCCTGGATGCGCTGCCGCGCATGGCCAGCACCAGCAAAGTGGACAAGAAAGCCTTGCGGGCCCCGTACTGGGACCGCGCCGGCAGACAGGTGGCCTGACGGCCATCCCGAAAAGACCAACGAGGAGACAGGCATGGGCAGCTACAGGATGTGGGCGGCGGGCATGGCCGCATTGGCGCTGAGCGCGGGGCAGGTGACACAGGCGGCGCCGGGCGAGGCGTTTCCTACAAAGATGGTGCGCATCGTGGTGCCGTTCACGGCCGGCGGGCTGGCCGACGTGCTGGCCCGCGGCCTGGCGCAGGAATTGGGCGTACGCTGGTCGCAGCCCGTCATCATCGAGAACCGGCCGGGCGCCAACACGATCATTGCAGCGGAATACGTGGCGCGCTCGCAGCCCGACGGCTACACCTTGCTGATGGCCAACGACCCGACGCTGTCGTCCAACCAGTACCTGTACCGCAAGCTGCCCTACGACCCCGTCAAGAGCTTCACGCCGGTGGCGGGGGTGGCGCAGACCCGCGAAATCCTGCTGGTCGCCAAGGACTTTCCGGTTCAAAGCGTGGCCGACCTGGTGGCGCAGGCCAAGGCCCGGCCCGGCCAGGTGACCTACGGGTCTTATGGCCAGGGCAGCAAGGCCCACCTGGACGCCGCGGCGTTTTCCGCCCAGGCGGGCATCGAACTGAACCATGTGCCCTACAAGGGCGTGGCCGACGTGATGACGGCGCTGGCGGGCGGGCAGATCAATATGGCCATGGTGGGCGTGCCGCCGTCCATTCCCATGGTCAAGGGCGGCAAGGTGCGCCTCTTGGCCGTCGCCGCGCCGCAGCGGATCGCGGCGTTTCCCGATACGCCCACGTTCGCCGAGCTGGGCTTTCCCCATATGGTGTCGCAGTCGTGGTTCGGCCTGGTGGCGCCCGCGGGCACGCCGCCGGCCGTGGTGGCCGACATCGCGGCGGCCGTGCGTCAGGTGATCGCGCAGCCCGCCTTCCAGGAAAAGACCATCACCCGCGTGGGGCTGGAGCCGCTGGACCTGGGGCCGGACGCGTTTGCGCGCTTTCTGGAACGCGATCGCCAGGAATACGAACACGTCATTCGCGGCCTGAACGTCAAGCTGGACTAGGGACGCGACTTTCATTGATACCCAGGCCCACACCCCCGGAGGCCCCATGGATTTCGAATTGCCATCCGAATTACGCCAGCTGCGCGATTCCACCCGCCGTTTCGTCGCTGAAGCGCTGATGCCGCTGGAGGCCCGCTACGCCAACGAGACCGACATTCCCGATGACGTGCGCCGCGGCTTGCAGGACCAGGCCAAGGCGCTGGGATTCTGGGCCTTTGACCTGCCCGAATCCGTGGGCGGCGGCGGCATCGGCGCCGTGGGCCGGTGCGTGGTGTTCGAGGAACTGGCCCGCTGCAACGTGCCCGCCTTCCGGGCGCCGACCGTCTTCACGCCTTACCTTGGGCCGGTGCTGTTCCATGGCGACGCCCGCCAGCAGGCGCAGTACCTGATGCCGGTCGTTCGTGGCGACAAGCGCACCTGCTTTGCGCTGACCGAGGCCGAAGCCGGCTCGGACCCCGCCGGCATGAAAACCACCGCCGTGGCCGACGGCGGCGATTTCGTCATCAACGGCGCCAAGATCTTCATCACCGGCGCCGACAAGGCCGATTTCGTGCAGCTGTTTGCCCGCACGCGGGTCGATGGCAAAGACCTGGGCGTGTCGTGTTTTCTGGTCGACCGCGGCACGCCGGGCATGCGGCTGGGCCAGTCATTCGACCTGATGTCGCCCGACAAGCCCTGGGAACTGCTGTTCGAAAACGTGCGCGTAGCGGCCAGCCAGGTCGTCGGCGGCGTCGGCCAGGGCTGGCAACTGGCCCGGGAATTCCTGGACGCCGGCCGCCTGTCCCATGGCCCCAAGGCCATCGGCCGCGCCCAACGTGCGCTGGACCTGGCCATCGCCTACGCCAATACCCGCCACACCTTTGGCCAGCCGCTGGCCCAGCGCCAGGCGATCCAATGGATGATCGCGGATTCCACCGTCGAACTGCATGCCGCGCGCACGCTGGTCCATCACGCGGCCTGGAAGGCCGAGCAGGGCTTGAACTATCATCTTGAAGCGTCTGCCGTGAAGCTCTTTGCCGACGACATGCTGGTCAGGGTGGTGGATCGGGCGATCCAGATCCACGGCGGCGTGGGCCTGTCGCGCGAACTGCCGCTGGAACTGATGTTTCGCGACGCACGCAGCCGGACCATCACCGAAGGGTCGTCCGAAATGCAGCGCACCATCATTGCGACGGGCGTGCTGTCCGGGCGGGAAAGGGTGGACCGCTTCGATACCTGACCCCTCCGACCCGCCCGCGGCGCGGCCGGCCACCGCGTGACGGACATTGCGATGAATATCGAGAACATCGACCTGAACCTGCTGGTGGCCTTCGACGCCATGATGCAAGAGCGCAATGTTACTCGCGCCGGTTTGCGCATCGGCCTGACGCAGCCGTCGATGAGCCACGCGCTGGTCCGCCTGCGGCAGCTGTGCGGCGACCCCCTGTTCGTGCGGGTGAAGAGCGGCATGGAACCCACGCCCTTTGCCCATCGCATCGCGCCCAGCGTGCGGGCCGGGCTGGCCGTGTTGCAGGCCGGGCTGCAGAACGCCGTGCCGTTCGACCCCGCGCAGTCCGGTCGTACCTTCGAGGTGCTGCTCAGCGATCTGGGCGAAGTCGTGTTCCTGCCGCGCCTGATGCAGCATCTGAAGGCGGTGGCGCCCGGTGTTAGCCTGCGCATCCGGCAACTGCCGCGCGAAAGCTATCGCGAAGCGCTGGAAGCCGAAGACGCCGACCTGGCCATCGGCTTTCTGCCGGCCTTGACCGCCGGCTTCTATCAGCAACGCCTGTTTGGCGACCATTACGTCTGCCTGATGCGCGCCGGGCATCCCCGCATCGGCCAGCGGCTGGACATCGAGCAATTCGCCGCCGAGTCCCACGTCATGATTGAACCGGCGGGGTCGCGCTACCGCCGCGCCTCGCCGCAATCGTCCACCACCACGCTGATCGAGCAATACCTGGAAAAGCAGGGCCTGCGCCGCCACATCGCGCTGCGCGTGCCGCATTTCACGGTAGTGCCGGAAATCATCGAAACCAGCGACCTGCTGGCCGTGCTGCCCGGCACGGTGGCGCGCATCATGGCGCCGCAACGGCGCATCAAGATCCTGCCGCTGCCGCTGGAAAACCCGCCCGGCTTCGAGGTCAAGCAGTTCTGGCACGAACGCAGCCACCAGGACGAAGGCACCCGCTGGCTGCGCGGCGTCATCGCCGACCTGTTCATGGAAGACCGCTCGCCGGTGCTGCCGTCGGCCGACTGATTCCGGCCATCCGCGCTGCGGGGCCGCGGCGCAACCCCCTTCATTGCATTGCCTCGGGACGTGTGAACGACCCGGGAAATCCCTGACGCTGCCTGCGTTGCCGTAATTGCCAGCGCCCCGCTAGAATATTTTTATGAAGTATGTAGGTATTGTATAGCAATACTTTAACGATTCTAGCCGGAAGGAAGTCATGCAAGCAGCGCAATACGCCGACCTGGATGGGTTGGCGCTGGCAGAGATGCTGGCCAAGAAGGAAGTGAGTTCGGCGCAGTTGATGGAATGCGCCCTGCAATTGGCAGAGGAACGGGGCGCGCCTTTGCGCGCGCTGGTGCATCTGCGGCCCGAGCAGGCCCGTGAAGAGGCCGCCCGCTGGCAGGCGCGGGGGCCGTTTGGCGGCATTCCCTTTCTGTTGAAGGATTCGGGCCTGGCCAGCCGGCGGTTTCCGTCCAACCTGGGCTCGCGGCTGTTTGCCGATATCGAATACGCGTACGATGCGACGCTGGCCGAACGCTTCGACGCCGCCGGCTTGATTCCCTTTGGCCGCAGCACGGTGTCCGAACTGTGCATGGGGCCGTCCACCGAATCGAGCGTGCACGGCGGCCCCACGATCAACCCGCGCGCCAACGACCGTTCGACGGGCGGTTCCAGCGGCGGCGCCGCGGCAGCCGTGGCGGCCGGCATCGTGCCGGTGGCCCATGGCAGCGACGGCGGCGGTTCGATCCGCATTCCGGCCGCCTGCAACGGCGTCTTCGGCCTGAAGCCCAGCCGCGGCCGCGTGCCCATGGGGCCGGCGCGCGGCGAGGGTTGGGGCGGCATGGCGTGCGATGGCGTCATCACGCGCAGCGTGCGTGATACCGCCGCGGCGCTGGACGCGATCGGCGGCTATGCCTCGGGTGCACCGTATGCCGCGCCGCCCCGGCCGGGTTCGTATCTGGATGCGGTGCGCGAGCAAGGGGCAGGGCGCTTGCGCATTGCCGTCTGGCGCGACGCCTTCAACGGCATTCCCATCGCCGATTCCTGCCGCCAGGCGCTGGAAGACACCGCGCGGTTGTGCCGCGAACTGGGCCACGAGGTGGTCGATGGCCCGCTGCCCGATTTCGATTACGGCGCCTTCGTGCGCGCCCATGGCACGGTGCTGGCCACCAATATCGTGCTGGCGGTGGACGCGCGGCTGGCCGTGCTGGGCCGCACCTTGCGTGACGACGACCTGGAACCCGTGATCCGCGACGGCCTGGACATCGGCCGGGGCATCGTCGCCACGCAATACGTGGATGCCATCCAGCGTTTCCATGCCATCGGCCGGGCCTTGAGCCAGGCCATGCAGGGAGTGGACCTGGTGCTGTCGCCGACCCTCACGCAATTGCCGGCGCGCCTGGGTGAACTGGCGCTGACGGGCGGTTTCTGGGCGTTTCGCGAAAAGGTTTCGCGCTACGCCACCTTCCTGGCCTTCGTCAATGCGTCGGGGCGGCCGGCGGCGAGCTTGCCGGTGGCGGCCACGCCCGACGGCGTGCCGCTGGCGTGCCAACTGATCGGGCATTTCGGCCGCGAAGACCAGATTCTGCGGCTGGCGGCCCAGATCGAGCGCGCCGCGCCCTGGCCGGCGCATGCCGTGACGTTGCCTGGCCGTTGATTCAACGGCGGCTGATCGGTTGGCGGCTGACGCAGCCGCCGACGCGCCCAGCCGTTCGCGCAGTTCACCATCATCAAGGGGAAAACAATGAAACGATTCTTGCGCGTCTGCACGGCCCTGGCCCTGGGCTGCGGCATGGCGCTGGTTCAAACCCAGACCCAAGCCCAGACCCAAGCCCAGACCACGGCGAAATTCGTCATGCATGCGCCGCTGCGTGTGCTGGACCCGGTGCTGACGACCGCCTATGTCACCCGCAACCACGGTTACCTGGTCTACGACACGCTGTTCTCGATGGACGCCTCGGGTCATCCGCAGCCGCAGATGGTGGACACCTGGACGGTGTCGCCAGACAAGCTGACCTACACCTTCACGCTGCGCCCCGGGCTGATCTTCCATGACGGCAGCCCGGTCAAGGCCGAAGACGTGGTGGCGTCCCTCAAGCGCTGGCAGGCGGGCGACCCGACCATCGGTAACCGCCTCGCCCAGGCCACGGCGTCGCTGGCGGCGCAGGGCAATGACACCGTGGTGCTGACGCTGAAAGCCCCGTACGGCCTGGTGCTGGATTCGCTGGCCAAGGAAGGTTCGCCGGTGCCGTTCATCATGCCCAAGCGCATCGCCGATACGCCCGCCACGCAGGCCATCACCGAGGTGGTCGGGTCGGGCCCGTACAAGTTCGTGCAGGCCGATTTCCAGGCGGGGGTGAAGGCCACCTACCTCAAGTTCGACGGTTACGTGCCGCGTAAAGAGAAGGCCAGCGCCTTTGCCGGCGGCAAGGTGGCGCGCATCGACCGGCTGGAACTGGTCAACATTCCCGATAGCCAGACCGCCGTCAACGCGCTGCGACGCGGCGAGATCGACTTCGTGGAAGACGTGCCGCCCGACCTGATGCCGCAATTGAAGGACGCCAAGGGCATCACGCTCAAGTCGTACGGCAAGAATTCCAATATGTTCACGCTGCGCATGAACTGGCTGCAGCCGCCGTTCGACAACGTGAAGGTGCGCCGTGCCGCGCTGGCCGCCCTGTACGAGACCGACTACCTGGACGCCCAGATCGGCGACCCGGACGTCTACCAGGTGTGCGGCGCCGTGCTGACCTGCGTGTCGCCCTATGCGTCGGAAGAGGGCGCCACGCAGATCCACAAGCCGGACCTGGCCCGGGCGCGCCAACTGCTCAAGGAAAGCGGCTATGCCGGGCAGAAGGTCGTGATTCTGCATCCGACCGACCTGCCAATCTTCGCCAACATCGCGCCGGTCACCGCGCAGGCCCTGCGCAGCATCGGCATGAACGTCGAGGTGCAATCCATGGACTGGGCCACGCTGCTCAGCCGCCGTACCAAGAAAGAGCCGGTGGAGCAGGGCGGCTGGAGCATCTTCCATTCCAACCTGTCCAGCCTGGACCTGACCTCACCGGTAGGCAATCCCAACCTGGATGCGCGGCCCGGCGCCAGCTACCCCGGCTGGAGCGTCGATGCCGACATGGAAAGACTGCGCGACCAGTATGCCGGCGCGCAGACCGAGGACGACAAGCGCGCGATTGCCGCCGCCATCCAGCGCCGCAGCTATGACCAGGTGACCTTCGTGCCCCTGGGCGGCTATTCCAAGTTCAAGGGCTATGACGCCAAGTTCGCCGACCTGGTGGACGCGCCGATTCCCCTGTTCTGGACCTCGCCCAAGTAAGGGCAGGAGAGCGCATCATGCTGAATCTCGTTTTCAAGCGCCTGGCGGCCGCCATTCCGGTGATGCTGGTGGTGGCGACCGTGGTCTTCCTGCTGTTGCGCCTGGCGCCCGGCGACCCGGCGCGCATCATTGCCGGCGACATGGCCAGCGAAGACACCGTGGCGCAGATCCGCGCCGACATGGGGCTGGACAAGCCGCTGGCCACGCAATATGTGCTGGCCATGGGCGCGCTGCTGCAAGGCGACCTGGGCGTGTCCATCATTTCGAAAGACCCGGTGTCGTCGCTGATCGGGCAGCGGCTGGGGCCGACCCTGGCCCTGGCGCTGTGCGCCATCCTGGTGACGGTGCTGGCCGCCATTCCGCTGGGCGTGTTCTCGGCCTGGTGGCACAAGCGGCTGCTGGACCGCATCACGCTGGCGGTGACCGTGCTGGCCTTTTCGGTGCCGGCCTTCGTGGTGGGCTACCTGCTGATCCTGGTGTTCTCGGTCAAGCTCAACTGGCTACCGGTGCAGGGGTATGCGGGGCTGGCGTCTGGCTTCGGCACCTTTCTGTATCACATGGTGCTGCCCACCGTCACGCTGGCGACGGTGTTCGTGGCGCTGATCACCCGCATCACGCGTGGCAGCATGCTGGAAGTGCTGGGCGAAGACTTCGTGCGTACCGCCCGGGCCAAGGGCGTGCCCGAACGCTACGTGCTGTACCGCCACGCGCTGCGCAACGCCGCCGTGCCCATCGTCACCGTGATCGGCCTGGCGCTCACCACGCTCATCAGCGGCGTGGTCGTCACCGAGACCATCTTCAACATTCCCGGGGTGGGCCGCCTGATCGTCGATGCCGTGCTGGCGCGCGACTATCCCGTGGTGCAGGGGACGATCCTGTTCTTCTCGTTCGTCTACGTATTCATCAACCTGGTGATCGACATGCTGTATGTGGTGCTCGATCCGCGCATCCGCTACTGAGAACGCCATGACCACTCTCGTCCTGCCCCGCGCGCGCGGCCTCTGGCCCACCCTGGCGCGCGACCCCATGATGCTGTGCGGCCTGGCGCTGCTGCTGGCCCTGGTGGCCCTGGCCATGCTGGCGCCGTGGATCACCTGGCACGACCCGGCCGCCCTGTCGCCGCGCCTGCGCCTGAAACCCATCAGCGAGGGCTATTGGCTGGGCACCGATTCCCTGGGCCGCGACCTGTTTTCGCGCGTGCTCTACGGCGGACGCCTGTCCATCACGCTGGCCGCCCTGGTGGCCGTGATTTCCGTCTGTGCGGGCCTGGCTTTGGGCATCCTGGCGGGCTATTTCCGCCGCCTGGACGGCTTCATCATGCGCATCATCGACGGCATCATGGCCATTCCCGGCCTGCTGCTGGCCATTGCCATGGTGGCCTTGGGCGGGGCGTCGATCCCGACCATGGTGATCGCCATCTCCATTCCCGAGATCCCGCGCGTGGCCCGGCTGGTGCGCAGCGTGGTGCTGTCGGTGCGCGAAGAACCGTATGTCGAGGCCTCGCTGGGCATGGGCACGCGCACCGTGCGCGTGCTGTGGCGCCACGTGCTGCCCAGCACCATCAACCCGCTGGTGGTGCAGGCCACGTTCATCTGCGCCTCGGCCATCCTGATTGAAGCCGTGCTGGGCTTTCTGGGGCTGGGCTTTCCGCCAGAGATTCCCAGCCTGGGCAGCATCATTTCCGAAGGCCGCGCCTTTTTCCAGCGCGCGCCCTGGATCGTGCTGTTTCCCGGCGCTTATCTGGCGCTGTTGATCCTGTCCATCAATCTTTTCGGCGACGCGCTGCGCGACCGTCTGGATCCGCGCATGGCGCGCAAACGCAACGGTTGAACCTCCATGTCTCATCCTGTACTTGAAGTCCGCGATCTCAGCGTGCGCCTGCCGGGCGCCGGCGACCGCCGCCATGCCGCCCACGGCATCAGCCTGACCGTGCATCCGCGCGAGATCGTCTGCATCGTGGGCGAATCCGGCTCGGGCAAATCGGTGACTGCCAGCGCGGTCATGGGCCTGCTGCCGCGCAACGTGCTGACGCGCGAAAGCGGCCAGATCCTGTTGTCCGGCCAGGACATCACCCAGGCCTCGCCCGCCGAACTGCGGGCGCTGCGCGGCAACCGCATGGCCATGATCTTCCAGGAACCCATGACCGCGCTCAATCCGCTGATGCGGGTGGGCCGGCAGATCGCCGAGATCTTCCAGTTCCATGCGCCGCAGCTGGGCGCGCGCGAGGTGCAGGCGCGGGTGCTGCGCCTGCTGGCCGACATGCGGCTGCCGTCGCCCGACACCCTGCAGCACGCCTATCCGCACCAGTTGTCGGGCGGCCAGCGCCAGCGGGTGATGATCGCCATGGCGCTGGCGCTGGAACCTGCGCTGATCATTGCCGACGAACCCACCACGGCCCTGGACGTGACCTCGCAGGCCCAGGTGCTGCGCCTGTTGCACGGGCTGCGCGAGCGGCATGACACCGGCATTCTCTTCATCACCCATGATTTCGACGTGGTGGCCGAGATTGCCGACCGCGTCATCGTCATGCAGCAGGGGCAGATCGTCGAGACCGGCACGGCGCAAGAGGTGCTGGAGCAGCCGCGCCACGCCTACACCCGCAAGCTGATCGACGCCGTCCCCAAGGGCGAATTCGGCGCCCGCCGGATACCGCCGGCCGATGACCCGGTGATTTCGGTCGAAAACCTGCAGATGCGCTTTGTGACCGGCGGCCTGTTCCGTTCGCACCACCGCGAGGTGCATGCCCTGAACGACGTGAGCCTGTCGCTGGCACGCGGCGAGACGCTGGGCGTGGTGGGTGAATCCGGCTCGGGCAAGACCACGCTGGGCCGCTGCCTGGCGCATTTCGCCGCGCCCACGGGCGGGCGCATCGTGATGAACGGCCAGGACGTCTCGCGCCTGTCGCGCACCCAGTGGCGCCAGTGGTGCAAACGCATCCAGATGGTGTTCCAGGACCCGTACCGCTCGTTCAACCCCCGCCGCACCATTGCCCAGACCCTGGCCGAGGGCCCGATGAATTATGGAGAATCGCCGGCCCGCGTGGCCGAGCGCATGCGCGAGATGCTGGACCTGGTCAGCATGGATGCCAGCGCCTTGCAGCGCTATCCACACGAGTTCTCGGGCGGCCAGCGCCAGCGCATCTCGATTGCCCGGGCGCTGATGATGGAGCCCGAGGTGCTGATTGCCGACGAGGCTGTATCGGCCCTGGACGTATCGGTGCAGGCGCAGATCCTGGACCTGCTGGAGGCCATTCGCGAACGCCTGAACCTGAGCATGATCTTCATCACGCACGACCTGCGCGTGGCCGCGCGGCTGTGCCATCGCATCGCCGTCATGCAGCGCGGCAAGGTCATGGAGATCGGCCCGGCCGAACAGATTTTCCGCCACCCGTCCAGCGACTACACCCGCGAGCTGCTGGCCGCCATTCCCGGCAAGGACGGCCTGGGCAGCCGCCAGGCCAGCATTGTTCTGAAAGAGGCTTGCGCATGACCCGCGTTGCATTGTTGTCCCGTTCGGCCAACCTGGCCTATTTCCAGCCGCTGCTGCAGGCGCGCGATGACGGCCTTGACGTGGCCGTCTGGCCCGACCCGGCCTGCCTGCAGGCCGAGGTGGCCGTGTGCTGGAACCCGCCGGCCGGCGTCTATGCCGACATGCCCAGGCTGCGCCTGATCCACAGCATTGCGGCCGGGGTGGACAACCTGCTGGCCGGGCAGGACACCCGGGGCCTGCCGGTCTGCCGCGTGGTGGACCCGCAGTTGGCCCAGGGCATGCTGCAGTACGTGATGTGGTCGGTGCTGCACTTTCACCGCAAGCTGGACCAGGCGCTGGCCAACCAGGCCCGGGCGCACTGGCAGCGCGGCGTGCAGGTGGCGGCGGGCGATTTCCGCGTGGGCGTCATGGGCCTGGGTGAGCTGGGCGGCGCCATCGCCGCCTTCCTCCCCAGCCTGGGCTATGACGTGCACGGCTGGTCGCGCAGCCCGCGCGAGATCGCCGGCATCACCGTGCATGCCGGCCAGGCGGCTTTCGACGGCTTCCTGGCCCACTGCGACGTGCTGATCTGCCTGCTGCCGCTGACCGATGCCACGCGCGGCATTCTCAATGCCCGCACGTTCGCCGCGCTGCCCCAGGGCGCCGCCGTAGTCAATTGCGGCCGGGGAGAGCACCTGGTGCCCGCGGACCTGATCGCGGCCCTGCAATCCGGCCACCTGCGCGGCGCAGTGCTCGACGTGTTCGCGCACGAGCCGCTGCCGCCCGACGACCCGCTCTGGCGCACGCCCGGAGTGGTGGTCACCCCGCACATGGCCACCATGCCCACTGCGGCCACCGTGGCCGAGCAGGTCGTGGCCAATATCCACCGGCTGCGCCACGGGGCGACGCTGGCCAATACCGTAGACACCTCGCGCGGCTACTGACAGCGCGCTTTTCAACGAGACCCTGATGATGAGCCTGCAACACGATTCCCTGCCTTACCTGGATGACCCCGCTTTCACGCTGCCGACCGGCGCGCCCGCGCCGGTCGATCCGCAGATCGCCGAGTTCATGCGCCTGATGGCCAAGGACGCGGCCCAGTATCCGCGCCGCGATACCCTGCCTATCGAAGAAGGGCGGGCCAATGCCGAGAAAGTGCGCCTGCCGTGGGCCCAGGGCGGCCCGCAAATGGCCCGCACGGTCAATACCGAAGTGGCCACGCGCCACGGCAAGGTGCGGGTGCGCATCCACTATCCGGCCGAACGCCGGCTGCCGGGCGCCTTCATGTACATCCATGGCGGCGGCTTCGTGCTGTTTTCGATCGACACGCACGACCGCGTGATGCGCGAATACGCCGAGCGCGCCGGCATCGTGGTGATCGGCATCGACTACACCCGCGCGCCCGAAGCCAAGTTCCCGCAGCCCTTGGAAGAGTGCGTGGACGTGCTGCGCTGGATCGCCGCGCAGGCCCGGGAATTGTCCATCGATGCGGACCAGCTCTTCATAGGCGGCGATTCGGCGGGCGCCAACCTGTCGATGGGCACGGCGCTGACGCTGCGCGACGAAGGGCAGGGCGGGCTGATCAAGGGCATCGTGCTCAATTACGGCGGCTTCAGCAGCAACCTGTTCCGCAATTCGGTGGTGCGCTATGGCGCGGGCGACTACGGCCTGTCGCTGCACATGATGATCTGGTTCCGCGGCCTGCACATCCGCCACGGCAAGGATTTCTTCGATCCACGCGTGGACATCATGCGCGCCGACCTGCGCCAGCTGCCGCCGGTGTGGATGGTGGTCACCGAATGCGATCCGCTGCACGACGACAGCATCGAGCTCGAACGCCTGCTCAAGGCGGCCGGCGTGGACGTCAGCGCCAAGGTCTATCGCGGCACGGTCCACAGCTTTCTGGAAGCGGTGTCGATCTCGGACGCGGCCGTGCAGGCGTTCGAGGACACGGCGGCCTGGCTGCATGGCGAACGCGTTGTACACGGCGCCCATTCGGCCTGAACCGGAGACTGGCATGGCCTATACCGAATCGACCGAACAGCAGATGCGCGAGGAACTGGCCGCGCTGTACCGCCTGGTCGCGCATTTCCGCATGACTGACCTGATCGACACACACATCAGTGCGCGGGTGCCGGGCACGGACAACCATTTCCTGATCAACCGCTACGGCGTGCTGTTTCACGAGATGCGGCCCGAAGACCTGGTGAAGATCGACCTGGACGGCAACCCCGTCGACCCGGGCGACGAAGAGCAGCAGCGCGTGAACAGCGCCGGCTTCACCATTCATTCGGCCGTGCACGCCGCGCGCCATGACCTGGCCTGCGTGGTGCACACCCATACCGCCGACGGCATCGCCGTGGCCTGCCAGGAAGACGGCCTGCTGCCGATCACCCAGCATGCGCTGCGCTTCTATCAGCGCCTGGGCTATCACGACTACCAGGGCATTGCGCTGGACCTGGACGAGCGCGCCAGCCTGGTGGACGACCTGGGGCCGCACAAGGCCATGATCCTGCGCAACCACGGCCTGCTGGCCGCCGGGGGCACCGTGGCCGAGGCCTTCGTCAATATCTATTTCCTGGAACGCGCCTGCCAGGCGCAGATCAAGGCCCAGTCGGCCGGCGCGCGCCTGACCCTTCCGTCGCCCGCCGTGTGCGAACGCACGGCCGGCCAGTTCGAACGGCCCACCGCGCCCCAGTATTGCCAGCGCGTCTGGACGGCCGCCAAGCGCCTGCTCGACGAGGAGGCCGCGCGATGAAAGACGCCCATCTTGCGCCCATGGACCTGGCCAGCCCGCAACTGCTGCACACGCCCGGGCCGACCTACGTGCCCGACGCCGTGCGCGACGCCATGGGCCGGCTCAGCCTGGACTTGTCCGACCCGCGGCTGGACACCCTGGTGCGCGACTGTGAGACCGGCCTGGCAGCCTTGCTGGGCACGCGCGAGGCCGACGTGCTGATGTATGCCGCCAACGGCCACGGCGCCTGGGAAGCCGCCATCGCCAACCTGGTCGCGCCCGGCGCCGAGGTGCTGGTGGCCGGCAGCGGCTTTTTCGCCGAGGCCTGGGCCCTGCACGTCGAGGCGCTGGGCGGCGTGGCGCGCCGCACGCCCATCCGGCCCGGCCGCGCGCTGGACCCGCTGGCGATCGAGACCGCGCTGCGCGCCGACACCGCCCATCGCATCGTCGCCGTCTTTGCCGTGCAGACCGACACGGCCAGCGGCGCCACCAGCGACCTGGCCGCGGTGCGACGCGCGCTGGACCGCAGCGGCCATCCGGCCTTGCTGGTGGCCGACGTCATCGCCTCGCTGGGCGCCACGCCGTGCCGCATGGACGAATGGGGCGTGAACGTGGCCATCGGCGGTTCGCAGAAGGCGCTGATGCTGCCGCCGGGCCTGTCATTCACCGCGGTCGACGCCCGCGCCATGGCCGTGGCCCGCGCCAACCCGACGCCGCGCGCCTATTGGGACTGGGACAAACGCAAGAGCCCCTTGCTGTACCGCAAGTTCTGCGGCACGCCGCCCCAGGGCTTGCTGATGGGCCTGCGGGCGTCGCTGGCGCTCTTGCGCAACGAAGGCCACGACGCAGTGCACGCGCGCCACCGCCGTGTCGCCGCAATGGTGCATGCGGCCGTGGCGCGCTGGGGCGAAGCCGGCGCGCTGGCCCTGCATGTCACCGAGCCGGCCGAGCGCTCGACGTCGGTCACGACGATTTCGGTGGCCGACGGCGTCGACGTCGAAGCGCTGCGCCTGACGGCGCGTGACCGCTACCAGGTGGCGGTGGCGGGCGGATTGGGCCCCCACGCGGGCCGGATGTTCCGCATCGGCCACCTGGGCGCCGTTCACCCCGGCATGATCCTCGGCGCCCTGGGCGGCGTCGAGGCAGCGTTGCGAGATTGCGGCATCGCCATCGGGGAGGGTGCGCTGCACGGCGCGGTAGAGGCCGCGCGCGAGCGTGATTGACCGATTCCGGTCACGGCATGTTGTTGCTTGACCCCTGACAAATAAAGGAACAAGGGATGAGACTGCATGGACTTATCGCGGCCGCGCTGGCCGCCATGGCATGGACGGCGGCCGCCCAGGCCGAGCCGGCAACGGCAAAAGTGGTGCTGCACGCGCCGCTGCGCATCCTGGACCCGGTGCTGACCAACGCCTACATCACGCGCAATCACGGCTACCTGATCTACGACACGCTCTTCGCGATCGATACCCAGGGCCGTCCGCAGCCGCAGATGGTGGACCGCTGGACGGTATCGGACGACAAGCTCAGCTACACCTTCACGCTGCGCCCCGGCCTGAAATTCCATGACGGCACGGCGGTCACCGGCGAAGACGTCGTGGCCTCGCTGGCGCGCTGGGAACAGCGCGACCCCATGGGCAAGCGGCTGGCCGCGGCCACCCAGACGATGGACAGCCCGTCGGTCGACCGTTTCCGCATCGTGCTCAAGCAGCCGTTCGGGCTGGTGCTGGAAACGCTGGGCAAGCCTGGTTCGCCCGTGCCCTTCATCATGCCCAGGCGCATCGCCCAGACGCCGGCCACCGAGGCCATCAAGGAATCCATCGGGTCCGGCCCGTACCGCTTTGACGCCAAGGCGTTCGAAGCGGGCGTCAAGGCCGTCTATATCAAGAACCCCGACTACGTGCCGCGCCAGGAACCGGCCGCCTATTTTTCCGGCGGCAAGGTGCCCATGTTCGACCGCATCGAGGTCATCAACGTGCCCGACGCCCAGACCGCCGTCAATGCGCTGCGCCAGGGCGAGATCGACTTCGTCGAGAACGTCGCGCCCGACCTGCTGCCGCAATTGGGGCAGGCCAAGGGCGTGACGGTGGAACGCTACGGCGAGAACACCGACACCTACATGCTGCGCATGAACTGGAAGCAGCCCCCGCTGGACAATCCCAAGATCCGCCAGGCGGTGCTGGCCGCCTTGAACCAGACCGACTACCTGGATGCGTCGCTGGGCGACCCCAAGTTCTATCGCCTGTGCGGCGCCATGCTCAGCTGTATCTCGGCCTATCGCAGCGACGTCGGCGCCACCCAGACCCGGCCGGCCGACCTGGCGCGTGCCCGCGCGCTCTTGAAAGAGGGCGGCTACAAGGGCGAAAAGATCGTCGTGCTGCATCCGACCGACGTGCGCAGCCTGTCGGCGCTGGCCCCGGTCACGGCCCAGGCCCTGCGCAGCATCGGCATGACGGTCGACGTGCAATCCATGGACTGGGCCACGCTCTTGAGCCGGCGCAGCAAGGACGCGCCGGTGGAGCAGGGGGGCTGGAGCATTTTCCATTCCAGCCTGACCAGCATGGACCTGATCAATCCCATCGTGAATCCGCTCATGGACCCCGGCTATCCCGGCTGGGCCAAGGACGACGAGGTCGAAAAGCTGCGTGCCGAGTTCGAAACCGCCTCGGGCCTGGATGAACAGAAGCGCATTGCCCAGGCCCTGCAGAAGCGTGCCTACGAGGTCGTGACGTTCGTGCCGCTGGGCGGCTATTCAGAGTTCAAGGCGTACGACGGCAAGTTCAAGGGCATGGTGCATGCGCCCATGCCCTTGTTCTGGCGCGGGCAGTGATCGATGGCAGGTTGCCCGTGGTCCGCGCGTGACCGGCGGGCGGCGGGCCCGGCAGAATGGCCCGTCAGGCCAGCCCGACCTTGCCGCTGAGCGCGCGCGCTGCCGTCTGCAACAAGGGTGCGTAGCGGCGCGCGAAGTCTTCGGGCGTATCCCATTCCGAAGTCAGGCCGGCAATCTGGATGGTCGCCACCGGCCGGTGGCGGTTGTCCAGAATGGCGGTGGCCACGTTCAGCTCGCCCAGCAGGCTTTCTTCCACGGCGGTGGCGTAGCCGTCTTCGCGGGCGCGGTGCACCAGCGCCCGGATGCGGTCCGGATCGTTATTGGTCTTGGGCGTGGAAGGAATATTGTCCATCGGCATCAGGGCCGAACGCGCCAGGATGTCTTCGACTTCGTCGTCGGGCAGATTGGCCATGATCGAGCGCCCGCCGGCCGTCTGCACCAGCGGCAATTCGCGGCCGGCCAGCGTGCTGCTGAAGGTTTGCCGCTTGGTCTGGCGGCGCAGCGCAAAGATGATGTACAGGTCGGAAATCAGGCTGAGCTCGACCCGTTCATTGGTTTCGCGCTGCATTTCGGCGATGAGCGGCGTGGCGCGTTCCAGCAGCGGCACGCTGCGCATGTAGTCGAAACTGCGCTGCAGGATCTTCTTGCCGGGCGTGTAGCCTTTGCCGCCGGGGCCGCGTTCCAGGTAGCCCAGCTGCACCAGGGTGTGCGTCATGCGCTGGGTGGTGCTGCGGTCAAAGCCCGTGATTTCCATGAGCTCGTTCATGCTCAGGGTCGACGGGTGATGCGCAAAGGCTTCGAGCAATTCGAAGCCCTTGGCCAGGGACTGGACGAAGAGGGGATCAGGGCGGGTCATGGGATCGGGGTCAGCTGTTTCGAAGTATTGTAT
Source organism: Achromobacter sp. DH1f (assembly GCF_000633435.1). Taxonomy (NCBI): domain Bacteria; kingdom Pseudomonadati; phylum Pseudomonadota; class Betaproteobacteria; order Burkholderiales; family Alcaligenaceae; genus Achromobacter; species Achromobacter sp. DH1f. The sequence continues at coordinate 146,931 of NZ_AYMF01000023.1, forward strand.
GGCGATGCTTCAATAGCTGAAAGCAATACTTTTTCGATGTCCGTCAACCCCCTGGCCACGGCGGCGCTCAGCTATCATGAGCAGCGCCGCGGGCATGGCCGCGCGCCCGCACTGGACGATGGCAAGACTAGGAGGATGGCATGGTTGACGGCTTTGCAGGCAGGGCAATGAGACGGCTGTTGGCCGCAGTCTGTGTCCTGGGTTTCAGCATTTCCGCCGCGTTGGCGGGCCCCATCGTTTCAGTCCAGCAGGGCAAGCTGGAAGGAACCGGGCAGGGGGCTGTCGAGCAGTTCCTGGGCATTCCCTTTGCCGCGCCGCCGGTGGGACCATTGCGTTGGGCCGCGCCCGCGCCGGTCACGCCTTGGACAGGCATCCGGCCCGCGACGCAATACGCCAGCAAGTGCGTACAGAACGGCTGGATCGCGCCCATTCGCCAATACCGAAACGAGGACTGCCTCTATCTGAATGTCTATCGCCCGGCCGCGCAGGCCGCACAGCCGCGTCCGGTGCTGGTCTGGTTCCATGGCGGTGCCGCCGTCGCGGGTTCCTCGCAGGATGTTGACGGCTCGGCCTTCGCCGCGAAGACAGGGCAGGTGGTGATCAGCGTCAACTACCGCCTGGGCGCGTTCGGCATGGCGTCGTTTGCACAATCGGGCAGCAATTTCTGGCTGCGCGATCAGCAGGCGGCGCTGCGTTGGGTCCAAGCGAACGCCAAGGCGTTTGGCGGCGATCCCCGCCAAGTGACGATCATGGGCCAGTCCGCCGGCGCCTATTCGGTCACCGCGCACCTGGTGTCGCCGGCCAGCGCCGGGCTGTTCGTGCGCGCCATCGCGATGAGCCTGCCCGTCGGCCCCATCCATGATTCCGTCACGGCCGAACAGGAACGCAGCAGCGGACCCACGGCAACGATGGTCGACAAAGCGGGCTGTGCCCAGGCGCCGGACGTGCTGGCCTGCATGCGTGCCCAATCCACCGAGGCGGTTTTTGAGGCCGGCGGAGGCGCGGCGACGCGCGCAGCGGGCTGGCGCATGGTCATTGACGGCGAAATCATTCCGGACAACCAGATGGCGCGGTTTGCGCGCGGCGAATTCCACAGGGTGCCCATCCTGGTGGGCTTCACGAGCCAGGAGAACGGATTTTTCCTGCAAGCACGCCGTGCCGCGGGCCAGCCGCCGCTGAATGCGGCCGCCTTGGCCAAGCAGGTCGCCGCGCTGCCGGACAGCGCGCGGGTCCAGGCGCGCTACACCGTCCAGGCCTATGGCTCGCCGACCCAGGCGGCCATCATGATGGCCAGCGACCGCTGGGGTTGCCAGGTGCAGCAGTGGGCCAGGGTGGTGGCGAAGTCGACACCGGTCTTCATGTATGAGTTCGCCGATCCGAACGCGCCTGCGACGATCTTCCATGTCGACGAGCCCAAGGACGGGCCGTTCCATAATTCGGACATCCCATACGTTTTCCAGAGTGGCTATCCGCACGAGCAGCAGGCGGCGCCGCCCGCATGGACGGCGCCCCAGAAGGCCTTGTCCGATCGCATGCTCGGGTATTACGCGCGGTTCTCGGCGTCTGGCGTACCGGCAACGGATTGGCCGGCCTCGGGCATCCGGATCCTGGATCCCAATGGCGACAGGAACGAAGCCGATGGCGCATTCGACGAGCGGCATGCCTGTGGGCTTTGGGCTCGTTGAACCGGGCGCAAGGGAGAAAGCGGGCATAGCGTAGATGGGCTAGAGGGGGCAATGACTCGGTTTGAGTGATTGCCGCCTATCTATGACTTTACATAATATACATTATGCGTATTACGGATGGCCCGCAATCGGCGTTGGTCAGCGTGCCCGCCATTCAGCGATCCGACCGCCGTTCTTGACCCAATACACAACTAAATCAGCCCCTCGATCCAGGCGCTCGTGGTGAAAAAGCCCTGCAAGGCCTGATATCCCTGCGTCTGCGCGATACGCCTGGCGCAGCCAGAACGCGACGTCCAACGCGAATTGTCGCCCCATTCGAACTTCCGTAAATTTTGCCCCCACGGACCGAGGCTGTTCTCGGATGCGCGACTCTTCCTGACCCTGCGGAATCATGCTGATTGACGAAATCCCCTGTGCGGTGGGTAGTCCCACAGCCGCGAACAGGCTTGCACGCCCCGGCGCGCAAGCCGATTTTGCCGCTATCGGCCAGGAGATTTCAGATGGCGTTTCGCCAGGTTTCAACGCAGTTTCTCGCCATGCTTGTGTCCGCGACGCCGGCGCTCGCCGGCCAGGCCCAGGCCGCGGATACGCCCGCCGTGCTGTCGCCCGTCGTCGTCACGGCAAGCGGGATCGAGCAAGACATCGCCGACGCGCCTGCGTCGATCAGCGTCGTCACCCGCGAGGAATTGGAAAAGCGTGCGTTCCGCGACCTGACTGACGCGCTCGGCAGCATCGAGGGCGTGGTCGTCACCGGGATCAGCAACGAGAAAGACATCTACATCCGGGGCATGCCTGGCGCCTATACGCTGCTGCTCGTGGACGGCAAGCGCCAGAGTACCCGGGATGCGCGGGTCAACGGCAATTCGGGCTTCGAACAGGGATTCATTCCGCCGCTGGAGGCGATCGAGCGGATCGAGGTGGTCCGTGGGCCGATGTCGTCGCTCTATGGGTCGGACGCCATGGGTGGCGTGATCAACATCATCACCCGACGTGTCCCCTCCTCCGGCTGGCATGGTTCGATCGGCATGGACTACACGGCCCAGCAGCATGGGGATTCCGGGAATTCGCATCAGGAACAGTTCTACCTGGCCGGGCCCATCAAAAGCGACCTGCTGGGGCTGCAGATCTGGGGCCGCCTCTACGATCGGGACGAAGACAGCATCCTCAATGGTTTTTCGGGCGCGCGTGATCGCGACGTGACGGCTCGGCTCACGCTGACGCCCAACGCCTTCAATGACATCCTGCTTGAGGCCGGTACGACAAAACTCAGGCGAAAAAGCACGCCGGGCGACACGCTGGGGCCCCAAAGCACCGCGGCCTACAACGACAACAGCCGCGACCATGCCTCGGTTTCCTATACGGGCCGTTGGGGCTGGGGGACGTCCGAACTGTCGCTTGCGCGCGAATCCGCCCGCCAAACCAAGTATGGACAGAATGGCGCGACCGGCGACTGGGAAAGGAACCCGCGGGCGCCGAAGATCGACAACACGGTGCTGGACGCCAAGCTGAACCTGCCGCTGGGCAACCACCAGCTGGTCGCCGGAGGCCAATGGAGCCAGGGCGAGCTGACGGACCGCAACCCCGGGCTGCGCGACAACGTCGACCATCGCTTCCGTATTTCCCAGAAAGGCGTGTTCGTCGAAGACGAATGGCGGCTGACCAATGCTTGGGCGCTGACCGGCGGCTTGCGCCTTGACGACCACGACATCTATGGCAATCACTGGAGCCCCAGGTTGTACTCGGTGTGGCATGCCGCGCAGCAATGGACGATCAAGGGCGGCGTTTCCCGCGGTTTTCGCGCGCCGGACATCCGCACGATCGCCCCGGGCTATGCGTACACCACCGGCGGGCCGTCGTGCACGTACGGCCCCAACGGGACTTGCGGCGTGAAGATTGGCGATCCTGGCCTGCGGCCGGAAACCAGCACCAGCTACGAGTTCGCCGCCCTGTGGGACAACAACCAGGATCTGTCCGCCAGCGCCACCTTTTTCTACACCCAGTTCAACGACAAGATTTCCGATGCGCTTGTCCTGGACGCCGATGGCAAGCCGGCGCGCTGGGCGCAAGACCGCAACTACCGGCTCTTCTACAGCTACAACATCGACAATGCGACGATCCGCGGCATTGAATTGGCCACGCGCTGGAAACCTTCGCCGACGCTCAGCCTGAAGGTCGGATACACCTACACGGACTCCCGGCAGAAAGGCGGCGACTACGACGGCTACGCCCTCTCGCGCACCCCCAAAAACATGTTCAACATGCGGGCGGACTGGGATGCGACGCCGACGCTCACGCTGTGGTCCGCCTATGTCTATCACGGCAGCGAGATCGACGCCGGCCTGCGCGTCGGGAACAATGGCGCGAAAGTGGCCGATGGCGTGCGCAAATACGGGGGCTATGGCACGGTCGACCTGGGCGCATCCTACGTACTGAACAAGCACACCACGTTCAATCTTGCGCTCTATAACGTCGGCGACAGGCGCCTGGACTCGCTGGACTACAACACCGTGGGCGATGGCCGCCGCCTGTGGGCCGGCGTGAACCTCTCGTTCTGATCCGCCGATGAGACCCGATGGCAAGACCGAGGGCCTGCGCCAATCGATGGCCTGGCTGCACACCTGGAGCGGCCTCGTGCTGGGATGGCTGCTCTACGCCATCTTCTTTACCGGTACGCTGAGCTTCTTTCGCGACGAGATCAACGACTGGATGCAGCCCGAATTGCATCGCTCCGTCCCGTCGCCGGATGCCTGGCAATCCGTGCTGGACAGCATGGCGCAGATCGCGCCTGGCGCGGCCCACTGGACGCTGGACCTGGCGGACAGCCGCCATCTTGCCGTGCGGGCCAGTTGGAGCCTGCCGGGCGCGGGCACCGACCGCAAGGCGGTCCAGCGGGCCGACCTCGATGCCGGCACGGGTGCGGTCCTGCATCCCCGTGCCACGTCCGGCGGCGATTTCTTCTACAACTTCCATTTTCGGCTCTATGGCATTCCGCGCAGCCTGGGCCGTTGGATCGTCGGCGTGGCGGCGATGGTCATGCTGGTTGCACTGGTGAGCGGCGTGATCACCCACCGGCGGATATTCGCCGACTTCTTCACCTTCCGCCCGCGCAAAGGCCCGCGGTCCTGGCTGGACGCCCACAACGCCCTGGCGGTGCTGGCGCTGCCCTTTCATATCGTCATCACGTTCAGCGGCCTGTTGCTGCTGATGTTCACGCTGATTCCGTGGGGCCCCCAGGCGGCCTATCAGGGGGATGAACGGCGCTTTCGCGCAGCGTTGAACCACAGCAATGTCGTCGAACAGGACATCGCCAGCACACGGGGCGACGTCGCCGTGGGGCAAGCGTCGGCGTATGCCGCGCTCGCGCCCTTGCTGTCGCAGGCAAATCAGGCCTGGCCCCGCGGCGTCGGCAGCATCCGCATCGACCGCCCCGGCACTGCCGATGCCCGGATCGTGCTGCGGGAACGCTGGGCCAACCGCCTGACGGCGCCCGAGACAGCCAGCCGTGGCCTGGTCTTCGACGCCATCACGGGTGAACCCATTGGCCGGCTCGATGTGGCGCCGCGCGGGCCTGCCGAGACGGTCTATCAAGTCCTGCTCGCGGTTCACCTGGGCCGCTTTGCCGACCCGGTCTTGCGTTGGCTGCTGTTCTTTTGCGGCGTGTCGGGAACCTTGATGGCCGGGACGGGCCTGGCGCTGTTCGTGGTCAAGCGCCACCCTGCCCGGCTGAAGCTGGGCTACACGCCCGGCGGCCACCGCCTGGTGGAAGTGCTGAACGTGGCGGCGATCGCGGGCCTGTCTGTTGCGACGGCGGCCTATTTCTGGGCCAATCGACTCATCGGCGCCAATGCCCCTGAGCGCGCCGAATCTGAAATCGCCGCCTTCTTCGCCGTGTGGGCCTTTTGCTTGCTGCATGCAGTCTTGCGCCGGCATTGGCGGGCCTGGCTGGAGCAACTGGCGGTGGCGGCCGCTGCCCTCCTCCTGCTTCCCTTATTGAATGGGGTGACAGGAGGCGCGCCGCTGCCGCAAGCGCTGGCGCGAGGCCAATGGAGCCTCGTGGGCTTCGACCTGGCTGCCGTGATGATGGGCGCCCTGCACGCCTATGCCGCCTGGGCGGTGTATCGCCACCATCATTCGGCGCCAGGCGCCCGTGCCCTCACCTGACATTCATGGCGTGCAGATAGGCGCTGAACATCTCGGACAGGGAATCGGCATGCTCTCGAATCTGGGCTGGCGTACGCGGACGCATCGAGAACTGCTTGCCGGCCGCATTCAGGGTTGATCGCAGCAGGTCGCCGATACGCCTGCGCGTATCGGCCGCCGCATGCGGCAACGCGCCAGCCATGAACGTTTCCAGGGCGTGGCCGATGGACTCGCGCGACTGCCCGGACCCGGGCGTTTCCCGATAGCGGGGCGCCGCCTCGTTCAGCGCGGCCCGAACCGCCGCTTCCTCGCATTCCGATGCGATGAAGGCATGGACCCACGCCCGCAGGCGCGCGTCGGACGATTGCGCCGAATCGGTCAGGATGGCGCACAGCGTTTCCGCCGTCCGCGTCCATTCGTCACTTTGCAGCCGGAACAGGATCGCGGCCTTGTTCGGGAAATACTGATAGACGGACCCGACGCTGACGCCGGCCCGCTCGGCCACGCGCGCGGTCGTGAACCGTTGCGCCCCGGCGCTGGCCAGCACCTGGCTGGCGGCCTGCAGGATGACCGCCACCAGATCCGCCGAGCGGACCTGTTGTGGCTGCCGGCGACTGGTCAGTTGGGGCAGGCGTCGGGTGGCCATGGCGCTTACCTGCCGCTGACCGAGTTGCCGGCGTCACGCTTCAAGCCGAGCAGATCCAGCATGCCGACCAGGGAAACCAGCGCCACCACCAGGAATGCCAGGCGATAGGCCGCGCCAGGCGCCTGATCCACCCCCAGTACGGGCGCCGTCCACTCGCCAATGCGAATGGCGATCGCGCCCAGCGCAATGCCCATCCCCAAGGCCAGCTGCGACATCGTGGAAAACAGCGAACTGGCCGCACTGAGTTCCTCTTGCGGCATGTCGGCGAACGCCAAGGTGTTCAGGGCGGTGAACTGCATGGACCGCGACAACCCGCCGATGAACAGGATCGCCGCGGTCGTCGGGAAGCTCATGGCCGGGCCGATCAGCGCGCACGCTGCCAGGGCCAGCGTGTTGATCACGCCGTTGCACAAGAGGATGCGCTGAAAGCCGAACCGCTTCATCACGGGCGTCGTGAACATCTTCATCGCAAGGTTGCCGGCGAAGACGACCAGCACCAGCTGGCCGGCATGAAAGGCATCCATGCCGTAGCCGACCTGGAACATCAGCGGCAGCAGGAACGGCACGGCGCCCACCGACATGCGAAACAGCGACCCGCCCCGGATGTTCACCGCATAGGTCGGGTGCTTGATCGGTGTCAGCAAGAGCATGGGGTGAGGATGGCGGTTCAGGTGGCGGATGCCGATGGCGAGCATGGCCGCGCCCACGCCCAGGAAAAGCGTCATCTCCTGCCAGGGCAGCACGGCACGTCCGCACAGTTCCACGCCCCACAGCACGCTGGCCAGTCCGCCGCCGATCCAGAAAAAGCCCTGCCAATCGAACGGCCGCCGGGTGTCGTCGATCTCGTTGGGAATCAACAGCCAGGCCGCGGCCAGCGCGGCGAAACCGACCGGGATGTTGAGATAGAAGATCCAGCGCCATGACGTGTACTCGGTAATGAAACCGCCCAACGGTGGCCCCAGGACCGGTGCGAACAGCCCCGGCCAGATCAGGATGGACATGACCCGCATCAGGTCGTGCTTGGGCGTGCTGCGCAGCAGGACCAGTCGTCCGACGGGCACCATCATGGCGCCGCCGATGCCTTGCAACACCCGCAACGCGATGAACGCCCAGAGGTTGTCGGCCAGCCCGCAAGCCAGGGACGCCAAGGTGAAGAGGACCAGGGCCGAGCAGAACACCCGCCGGCTGCCAAAGCGTTCGGCCATCCAGCCGCTGATGGGAATGAACACCCCCAACGTCAAGAGATAGGCGCTGACGCCCAGGCCGAGGTCGGTGGGGATGACGCCGAAGTCGCGGGCCATCGCGGGGACGGCCGTCGTGATCACGGTGCCGTCCAGGTTCTCCATGAAGAACGCGGTGGCCACCAGCAAGGCGGTCAGGGTATTGCGGCGTCTGCCCGCGTAGCCGCTGGCTGCGGGCGGAGGAATGGTTTGGGTGGAATCTTGAGCCATGAATAGCGTTTCCGATGAGAAACGCCTGCGCCGATCCGACCTGGCCCCTGCGTACACGCGGCCACGCCCGACCGCGGCGAAGGCGGTTTCAGGCGCGTTGGATGACGTGAACGCTTACGGCGCAAAGGGCTGAATGCCCGAGCGCTGGGCGATACGTTAGCACGCGGCAGCGGCGTTTTCTACCGTTTCAATGCCCTGTCGTACGGCGGCAAGACAGCCGCTTTTTGACGGAAAACCTGAATAGTTCAAGGCATCGGGCAAGCCCCGTCTGGCGACCCGCCGCCGACAGGCCGGGTAGCCATGGGTTGGCGTGATTCGCCTTGCTGCCCGGAAACGCGAATGGCGACGCGAATTGTCCCCCGATTCGAAGTTCCGTAGATTGGATCGTCCCCCGTTTTGCTTCTTTCCATGACCCAAGCCGCCATGACAATCGCCGATCGGATCGCCCGGGCCCAGCCCGCGCTGAGCCGCAAGCAGCACAAGATGGCTGAGTATGTGCTGGCGCACCCATTCCGCGTCGTCACCATGACCATCGAGGAATTCGCGGCGGCCGCCCAGGTGTCCGTGGCGACCGCCAGCCGATTTGCGCGCGCGCTGGACCTGTCGGGCTATCCGCAGTTTCGAGCCGAACTGGCGCGCGGCTTCCAGGCGACGCTGGAACCGGCGGACGCGCGCCCCGCCGGGCCGCCGCATCCCGCCGCCGCGGCGCAGGTCGTCACCGCCACGCTCGAAGAAGACATCCGCAACGCCCAGCACAGCTTGCAGCGCCTGGATGCCCGCGCCTGCGAGCAGGCGGCCGAGACGATCCTGGCCGCCGACCGTGTCTTCATCACCGCCGCGCTGGGCCTGATCGAAGCGCTGTCGGTCGCGGTAGCCTATCGCACCAGAAATTCGGCTTAGAATCCGGCCATGGCCGTTTCCGCCCGTCCGGGCCCATCCTTCGCGCTCAAGTCCTGGCATGCCTATGGCGTGCTGTGGGCGTTGCTGGTGGCGCTGGTGCTGCGCGGCTTCGTGCCGCCGGGATACATGCCGGACCCCCGCGGCCGGGATGACGGGCGCATCGCCCTGACGCTTTGCACGTCGGCGGGCACCGTGCCCACGGTATTGCTGTCCCTGACGGACAAGCGCGACGATACGTCTGGCCATGGCGGCCCGTCGGCTTCCGGCCTGGATTGCCCATACGGGCTGCTTGCCCACGACGGTTCCGCGCCGCCGCCGTCCGATCTGGCGCCGTCCGCGCTACGCGTGGCGGTTGCGGTCGTGCCGGTGGTGGCCACGTCGCAGGCCCTGCCGCCCCTGCCGGGTCAGGGGCCGCCGCTGGGCTCTCGCGCCCCGCCCTCCTCTCTCGGCTGATCCGCACTCATGCGGCGCGCCAGGCATGGCGCGTCCGTCCTGCCTTGCCCGCGACCGCCTGGCCCCTTCCGGCCGCGCGATCGTCATTCCGATTCCTATCATGATTGATTCTGTCCTACGTCTTTGCGACCTGGCGTTGCAAGAGCGCGCCGTGGTCGACCATATCGCCCACGAGCGCCCCTCGGATCCCATTGCCGCGCGGCTGCGTGACCTGGGTTTCGTCCAAGGGGAACCGATACGGCTGACCGCCCGCGGTCCGTTTGGCGCGTCCCCCTTGCTGGTGGCCATCGGCGCCACCCGTTTCGCGCTGCGTCGCCAGGAAGCGGCCCGCGTGATGGTCAAGCGCGAGGTGCCCCATGGCTGACCATGCATTGCGGCTGGCGCTGGTGGGCAACCCCAACTGCGGCAAGACTGCCCTCTTCAATCAACTGACCGGCGGCCGCCAGAAAGTCGCCAACTACGCTGGCGTCACGGTCGACCGCAAGGAAGGATTCTTCGCCACGCCCGCCGGGCGGCGCGCGCGGATTCTTGACCTGCCCGGCACCTACAGCCTGACGGCGGCCAGCGCCGACGAGAAGATCACCCAGGACGTCCTGCAAGGTCGCTATCCCCGTGAAGTGCGGCCGGACCTGGTGGTGATGGTCGTTGATGCCACCAACCTGCGCCTGCACCTGCGATTGCTGCTGGAAATGCGGCGCCTGGACCTGCCGATGGTGGTGGCGCTGAACCTGTCGGACCAGGCGCGGCGGCGCGGTATCGACATCGACGTGTCCCGGCTGGCCCGCCACCTGGGCGTGCCCGTGGTCGAGACCGTCGCAGTGCGGCGGCAAGGCGCGCGGGCGCTGCGCGAGCTGTTGGACCAACCGTTGGCGCCGCAATCGCCCCTGCCCCGCGCGGCCGATCCCCAGGCCGAATTGAGGCAGATCCTGGCCGACACGGTGCGCACGCCCGCGTCCGCCACCGCCACGGATGACCGCATCGATCGCTGGACGCTGCATCCGGTGTTCGGTCCGCTGATCCTGGCGCTGATCATGTTCCTGACGTTCCAGGCCGTCTATGCGATCGGCAAGCCGCTGACCGACGCCATCGTCGACGGCATCGGCGGCCTGGGCGCCTGGAGCACGGCCGCCCTGGGCGACGGTCCGTTCAAGGCGATGCTGCGCGAAGGCCTGTTCGGCGGGCTGGGAACCGTATTGGGTTTTCTGCCGCAGATCCTGGTGCTGTTCCTGTTCATCCTGGTGCTGGAGGAATCCGGCTATCTGCCGCGCGCCGCCTTCCTGCTCGATCAGGCCATGGTGGCCGTGGGGCTGACCGGACGCGCCTTCATCCCCCTGCTGTCGAGCTTTGCCTGCGCCATCCCCAGCATCGTCGGCACGCGCAGCATTCCCGACCGGCGCGACCGCCTGGTGACCATTCTGGTGGCGCCTTTGATGACCTGCTCAGCCCGCCTGCCGGTCTATGCCCTGCTGATCGGCGCTTTCGTGCCCGATGTGCCGGTGCTCGGCATCTTCAATCTGCAGGGCGCGGTGCTGTTCGCGTTGTACGCGGGCGGCATCCTGGCGGCGCTGGGCGTCGCCTACATCGGCAAACGCCTGCGGCCGGCCGGCCAGACCGCGGCATTGCTGATGGAGCTGCCGGCATACCGCCTGCCCAGATGGCGCGACCTCGGCATCGGCCTGTGGGAGCGCGGGTGGCTGTTTCTGAAGAAGTTGACCGGTGTCATGCTGGCGCTGACCGTGCTGATGTGGTTTATCGCCACGTTTCCGGGCGCGCCTGCGGGCGCAACGGGGCCGGCCATCGAATACAGCTTCGCCAATATGCTGGGCCAGTGGATGCAGCCGCTGTTCGCGCCGCTTGGCTTCAATTGGCAGATTACGTTGGCCCTGATTCCCGCCTTTGCCGCGCGCGAATCCGCGGTGGCGACGCTGGCCACGATCTACAGCGTGGCCGAGGGCCAGGAGGCCGCCCTGGGCAACGTGCTGGCTGGCAATTTTCCGCTGGCCAGCGCCCTGTCGCTGATGGTGTGGTTTGCTTTTGCGCCGCAGTGCATGTCGACACTGGCGATCATCAAGCGCGAAACGGGTGACTGGCGCAACGTGGCGCTGTCTTTCGGCTACATGTTCGCGCTGGCCTATGCGGCGTCTTTCGTGACCTACCGGCTTGCGGGGTGGCTGCTATGACGCCAGCCACGGATACGCAAGTCTGGCAATACGCCGGGGTGGCGATGGCGGTGGCGGCCAGCGCCATTGCATTCGCTTGCCATCTGTCGCCTGCCCTGCGCGCCTGGCTGCGCAACCTGGCGGGCCGGCTGTTGCGCCACCGGCATCTGCCCGCGCCCGTGCGCAAGCTCGGCAGCCGACTGGCGGCGCAATCGACGGATGCCGATTGCGTCCAGGGCTGCGGTCCGTGCGGCGGCTGCGGCGCACACGCGTCACCGCGCGGGCCGCAGTCGACGATCGCACCGCCGCGCAGCCGGCGACATGTTTGATCGGGCTGGGGTCGGTCTGCGAGATCAGCGCGCGGCGGACTCGGGGGCCGCCTCGCGTGTCGATTCTCGCAGCACACGCGCAAAGGCCTGGGCCGTGGGATTGAGGTTGTCGGCCCGGCGGGCGCAGTACAGATCCACGTCGAAGGCGTTCGCCCGCCCCGACAGCGGCCGGTACTGCACGCCCGTGCCGCGCAGCGTGGCGGCCGATTCGGGCACCAGCGCCACGCCCATGCCGCATTCCACCATCGACAGCAAGGTGGGCAGCACGCTTTCGTAGACGATGTGCGGTCGCACATTGTGGTCGCGGAACAGGCGCGTTTGCACGCTGTGGAAATAGAACGAGGCCTCGCGCTGGAAGCCGACGACGTCCTGGCCGTCCAGCCGGGCCATCGGCACGCGCTCGTAGCGGTTCAGGGGATGGTCCGCCGGCAGCGCCAGGATCATCTTTTCGCGGTGCACCCGTTCATACACGAAGTCTGGCTCTTCGGCGCGCGGCAGGCGGCGAAAGATGGCCAGGTCGATGGTGCCGGCCGCCAGCTTGTCGGCCAATTCGCCCGTCAGGGCGTGTTCCAGCGCCAGTTCGACGTCGGGATATTCAGCGCGATAGCGCGACAGCGCCGGCGGCAGTACCTGGTAGGCCGCCGTGCTGACGAAGCCCACCGTCAGGCGGCCGGCATCGCCGCTGCCGGCGCGCCGCGCGGCATGCACCGCGGCATCTCCTTCCGCCAGCAGCCGCCGGGCGTGCTGCAGCAGCACTTCGCCGGCCCGGGTCAGCTTGACCGAACGGGTCGAGCGCACGAAGAGTTCAGCGCCCACCTGGGCCTCGAACTGGCGAATCAATTGGCTCAGCGGCGGTTGGCTGATGTTGAGCCGGGCCGCTGCATTGCCGAAATGCAGCTCTTCGGCCACCACCACAAAGGCGCGTAGCGCACGCGAGATCAGGGGCATGGCGTTTCCGGGGGGGGCAGGTTGGCGGGGATCGGTTCTGGGGCGGTTGGTCCCATGGTGATTAGGTCAGTATTCAACTTAATTAGCCATTTTTATTGTATTAGACAACCCAATCGCCCATCAATAGAGTTCTCGGTGACCTCCTTTCTTTTTCATGGATCTCACTGTGAAGCCTCTCAATCAATGGACCGCCTGCGAAACGGCGGCCGCCGTCGCCCGCGGCGAGATCACGCCCGAAGCCGTGGTGCGGGCCTGCCTGGACCGCATCGCCGAACGCAACGACGTGATCCAGGCCTTCGTGGCGTTCGACCCCGAACGCGCGCTGGCCGATGCCCGCCAGGCCGCGCAGTTGCCGCAGGCGCCGCTGCGCGGCGTGCCATTCGCCGCCAAGGACATCCTGGATTCGGCCGATTACCCCACCGAATACGGCTCGCCCATCTACCGCGGCCACCGGCCCGCGGCCGATGCCGGCTGCATCGCCCTGGCCCGTCACCGCGGCGCCGTGCTGCTGGGCAAGGTCGCCACCGGCGAGTTCGCCACGCAGACCCCCAGCCGGGCCACCAACCCCTTGCGCACCAGCCATACGCCGGGCGGCTCGTCCAGCGGGTCGGCCGCGGCGGTGGCGGACGGCATGGTGCCGGTGGCGTTCGGCACCCAGACCACCGCGTCGATCGTTCGCCCGGCGGTGTACTGCGGCGTGGTGGGCTACAAGCCCAGCTTCGGCCTGATCGCGCCGGGCGGCATGAAGGCGTTGAGCCCGTCGCAGGACACCGTGGGCGTCATTGCGCGCGACGTGGCCGACGCGGCCTTCTTCACCCTGGGCCTGCACGCCGCCCGCGACGTGTCGGCGGTGGCCGGCCTGCGGCCCCGCATCGGCCTGTGCCTGTCGCGGCAGTGGGATTACGCCCAGCCGGCCACCGTCTCCGCCATCGACCGCGCCGCCGTCCGCCTGGAACAGGCGGGCGCGCAGGTGGAACGCTTCTGGCTGCCGCCGCAATTCGAGGCGCTGGAGGCCCTGCAACTGCGGATATTCGCCTTCGAAGCCCGCCAATCGCTGGCGCAGGAACGGCTGCACCACGCTGACCAGCTCAGCCCGCGGCTGGCGGCCAGGCTGCGCACCGAGATCAGCCTGGATGAACACGCACTGATGCTGCAAGAGGCCGCGCGGATGCGGGCGCAGGTGAGCCTGCTGTTCGACCGCTACGACGTGCTGCTCTACCCGGCGGCCGAAGGCGAGGCCGAGGCCGGGCATGAATCGGCCGGCTCGCCCCGCTACGGCGCGATCTGGACGCTGCTGCACGTGCCCTGCATTTCGTTTCCGCTGGACATCGGGCCGGGCGGCCTGCCGGTCGGCGCGCAACTGATCGGCCCGTATGGGCAGGACACGCGCCTGCTGGCGGCCGCCAGGTTCGCCACCCAGGCGCTGGATCTGCCGTCCGCGTCCTGAACAGATTCAACCGCAGCATCGACAAGGGGAAATACCATGCAAATGAAAAAATGGCTGGCTGCACTGGCGCTGACGTTACCCGCGCTGGGCGCGCAGGCGCAGGAAACGCTCAAGATCGGCGGCATCGGTCCGCTGTCCGGCGGCGGCACCGCCTGGGGCCTGGCCGTGCAGCGCGGCGTGCAGATGGCCATCGACGAGGTCAATGCCCAGGGCGGCCTGAAGATCGGCGGCCAGACCTACAAGCCGGAACTGGTCATGTACGACGACAAGTACAGCGCCACCGGCGGGCGCAGCGCGGCCGAACGGCTGGTCAACCTGGACAAGGTGAAGTTCATCATCGGGCCGATCGGCACGCCCTCGGTGATGGCGGTGGTGCCGATCGTGAACGAGGCCCGCGTCATCATGCTGTCCAACGGCTACGCGCCGGACATCCTCAAGCAAGGCGGCCAGAACGGCTACAACTTCCGCACCATGAACAGCAACGTCGAGTTCGGCCCGGCGATGGTGAAGTGGTTGAAGGAAAACCGGCCCCAGGCCCGCAAGGTGGCGCTGATCGTGCCCAACGACGCCACCGGCCAGGTCGTCATGCCCACGCTGGGCAAGGCCTACCAGGACGCTGGCTACACCGTCTGGTCGGAAAGCTACGAGCGCGGGTCCAAGGAATTCGCACCGCTTTTGACCCGGATGCTGGCCCAGGGCGTCGACGTGCTGGACCTGAACCTGAACGCGCCGGGTGAAGCCGGCCTGTTGACCAAGCAGGCCCGCCAGGTGGGCTTCAAGGGCATCATCTGGCAGGTGGGCGGCCCCGGCATCGACGAGGTCGCGGACATTGCCGGCCCCTATGCCGAAGGCTTCATGTCGTATGACGTGTTCGACTTCAACGAGCCGGCCGCGCGCCGTTTCGTCGACGCCTACAAGCAGCGCTGGAGCGGCGTCATCAATGCACAGACGCCCGGCTGGTACAACTCGGCGCGCATCCTGTTCAAGGCCATGGAAACCGCCGGCACCACCACCGATACCGACAAGGTGCGGGCCGCGCTGGAAAACCTGGGCGGCTTTGACGCCGGCATCTACGGCCCGGTGGTCTGGGGCGGCGCCAAGGCCTATGGCGTGAACCACCAGCTGCTGAACCGGTTCTGGGTCACCGAGATCCGCGACGGCAAGCCGCATGCCCTGGCGACCCTGTCGCCGGCCCGCGAATAACGCGGCCCCGCCGCCCGAGGCACCGCCATGTTCTCCCTACCTGTTCTGACGCAGGTGCTCGTCAACGGCCTGAGCCTGAGCGCGATCTATGTGCTGATCGCGCTGGGGTTCACGCTGCTGTTCGGCATCATGAAGGTCGTCAATTTCGCGCATGGCAGCTTTGCCATGCTGGGCGGCTACGCCCTCTTCTATTACTTCGGGAAATGGTCGCTGCCCTATGTGGTGGCCATCGTGCTGGCCGCCCTGACCGTGGCCGCCCTGGGCCTGGTGCTGGAATGGCTGGTGTTCCGGCGTTTCTACCAGAAGATGTTCCAGAGCATGATCGGCCTGCTTGGCCTGGACATCGCCATCGTCTACACCGCGGTGCTGGTCTGGGACGTGCAGGAACGCTCGGTGCCGTCGGCGCTGAGCGCCATGATGCAGCTGGGGCCGGCGGTCATTCCCGCCGACCGGCTGATGGTGATCGGCGTGGCCATCGCGGTGCTGCTGGCGTTCTGGGGCTTCATGGCCCTTACCCGCCATGGCCTGGCCATGCGGGCGGCGGCCGAAGACATCGAGATCGCCCAGGCCCAGGGCGTGAACACGCGCCGCATCTACCAGCTGGCGTTCTTTCTGGCGGTGTTCATGACGGCGGTGGCCGGCGCCATCTATGCGCAGACGTATGCGTTGTCGCCGTTCATGGGCGAGCGGCCGCTGATGGTGGCGTTCATCGTCGTCATCCTGGGCGGCATGGGCAGCATTCCCGGCGCCGCGCTGGGCGGCACCCTGTTCGGCTTTGGCGAAAGCCTGCTGTCGACATTCTATGGGTCGGCGGTCTCGACCTTCGTGTCCTTCGGGGTGGTGATCGCGCTGCTGGTGGTGCGCCCCTGGGGCTTGCTGGGCAAACCTGAACGCTGAAGGACGACCATTCCATGATGCCTCATCCCCTGTCTTTGCCCGGCGTGGCCGCCCGGCCGCGGCGCGCCAGCCTGGCGCTCTCTGCCGGGTCGGCCGCGCTGGCCATCCTGGGCCTGGCGCCCCTGGTGCTGGACAATCCTTTCCTGCTGGCGACCGGCGCGCTGATCCTGCTGAATGTGATCGGCGCCGTGAGCCTGCACCTGATCATCCGCACGGGCCATATCTCGCTGGCCCACGCCGGTTTCATGGGCGTGGGCGCCTATGCCTGCGCGCTGTCGGTGCTGCGGTTCGACCTGCCGCCCGCCATTGGCCTGGGCATCGGCGCAGCCGCGGCCGGCGCGCTGGCGCTGCTGGTCGGGCCGGTGCTGCTGCGCCTGACCGGCAAATACTTCGTGCTGGTGACCTTCCTGCTGGGCGAGATCATCCGGCTGGTGCTGGTCGAATGGCAAAGCGTCACCGGCGGGGCCAGCGGCCTGTCGAACCTGCCGCCCCTGAATGCCGCCTGGACGTCGCCGCTGGCGCAGTACTACGTGGCGCTGGCCGCGGCCGCGTTGACGGTGCTGCTGTGCGTGCGCCTGTTGCTGTCGGAGACGGGCCGCGCCATCGATGCGGTGCGTGAAGCGCCGCAGCTGACCGAATGCACCGGCGTGCGCGGCCTGCCCTTGAAGGTCGGCGTATTCGTGCTGGGCTGCGCGCTGGCCGGCGTGCAAGGCGGTCTGCTGGCCTTTTTCATGCGCTACATCGATCCGTCCACCTTCGGCATGGCCGAGTCGCTGAACCTGGTGGTGATGAATGTGGTGGGCGGCATGTACAACGTGGTCGGCCCCATCCTCGGCGCGGTGTTCCTGGTGGCGCTGCCTGAACTGTTGCGCGGCTACGTCGAGATCCAGCGGATCCTGTTCGGGGTGGCGCTGATCGTCGTGATGGCGGCGTTTCCCGCGGGCATCGCCGGCCTGGCGGGCTGGTTCGGCGGCCGCCGCGCCCAGGGGAAAACGGCATGAGCGCCCTGCTGGAAGTTCAGGACATCGGCCGCAGCTTCGGCGGCCTGAAGGCGGTGGACGGCGTCAGCTTCGACGTGCGCGAAGGCGAGATCCTCGGCATCATCGGCCCGAACGGCGCCGGCAAGACCACTCTGGTCAACCTGGTCAGCGGCGTGTTGCGCCCGACCGGCGGTGCGGTGGCCTTTGCCGGGGAACGCGTCACGGGGCTGGCGACGTCGGCGCTGAGCGCACGCGGGCTGGTGCGCACCTTCCAGTCCACTGCCGTGTACGGCGCCTGCACCGTGCGCGAGAACCTGGTGCGTGGCAGCTACCTGACGCGCTACCCGGGCGTGATGGCCGCGCTGTTCGGCTCGGCCCGGGCCCGCTTGCGGCGTGCCGAGGCGGACGCGCTGGTCGAACGTCTGCTCGACGACATGGCGCTGCGCGACGTTGCCGACACCCCGGCGGGCAGCCTGCCCTATGGCGTGCAGAAGATCCTGGGCATCGCCATCGCCCTGGCCGCGCGGCCGCGCCTGTTGCTGCTGGATGAACCGGTGGCGGGCCTGAGCGCAGCGGAAACCGACCAGGTGCGCGACGTGATCCTGCAAGTGCGGGCGTCGGGCGTCACGCTGGTGGTCATCGACCACAACATGCGTTTCATCGCCGGCCTGTGCGACCGGCTGCTGGTCGTGGCCGCCGGCCGCGAGCTGGTGCGCGGTCTGCCCGGCGATGTGCTGCGCGATGCGCGGGTGGTGCAAGCTTATCTGGGGACGAAGAATGTCACTGCTGGAATTGCGTGATCTGGAGGTGCGCTACGGCCCGGTCGCCGGCACGCGCAAGCTGAACCTGACGGTCGAGCCGGGCGAAACGCTGGCCTTGATCGGGTCCAACGGCGCCGGCAAGAGCAGCACCTTGCGCGCCGTGGTCGGCCTGGCGCGCCACTATGGCGGCGATGTGCTGTGGCAAGGCCGCAGCATCAAGGGGCTGCCGGCGTCTGACGTGGTCAGGCTGGGCATCGGTTTCTCGCCCGAAGGGCGGCGGGTGTTTCCGTCGCTGACGGTGGCCGAAAACCTGAAGATGGGCGCTTTTGGCCGCGGCGGCGAAAGTGCCACGGCGCGGCTGGAAGAGATCCACCGCTATTTTCCCCGGCTTAAGGAACGCAGCCGCCAGGCCGCGGGCAGCCTGTCCGGCGGCGAACAGCAGATGCTGGCGATCGGCCGTGCGCTGATGAGCCGGCCCCAGCTGTTTTTGCTGGACGAGCCGTCGCTGGGTCTCGCGCCCATCGTGGTCGAGCGTATCGGCGACATCCTGCTGGAGATCCAGGCGCGCGAGGGGCTGGCGTTCGTGCTGGCCGAACAGAATGCCAACTGGGCGATGCGCGTGGCCCGCCGCACCGCCATCCTGCAATTGGGCGAAAAAGTCTACGACGATCCCTCCGAGGCCCTGCTGTCCGACCCGCGGGTCCAGACGGCGTTCCTTGGCGTCTGACAGGAAACCACCCTGAGGAAACCACCATGCAGCTTCCGTATCACGACCGCTACCCGTACAGCGCCATCGTCGAACGCGGCAATTACGACTGGCCGGGCGGCAAGCGCCTGGCCGTGTACATCGGCCTGAACATCGAACACTTTGCCTTTGGCGCCGGCCGCGGCCATCACCTGGGCACCGAACTGCCGCAGCCCGATGCGCGCGGCTTTGCCTGGCGCGACTATGGCAATCGGGTGGGCGTCTGGCGGTTGTTCGATCTGTTCGACGAACTGGAACTGCCGGCCGCGCACCTGCTGAACACCGCCCTCTTCGACTACGCGCCGCAGATTGCCGAGCGGGTGATGGCGCGCGGCGACGAGATCATCGGCCATGGCCGCACCAATGCCGAGGCGCAGGGCCACCTGTGGCCGGACGACGAAAAGCGCCTGCTGAACGAGGTGCGCGAGGCCATCAAGCGCCACACCGGCCAGGACGTGCGCGGCTGGATGGGGCCTTGGATGTCGCAAAGCCACCAGACGCCCGAACTGCTGGTCGAGACCGGCTACAAGTTCGTCATGGACTGGCCGGCGGACGACCAGCCGCTGTGGATGCGCACCGGCCAGGGCCCGTTGATGTCGGTGCCCTACCCGCTGGAAATCAATGATTCGCCGCAGATGCTGGTGCGCCGGCATACGCCGCAGGACTTCGAGCACATGATCATCGAGCAGTTCGAGGAAATGCTGGAACAGTCGACGCGCCAGCCGCTGGTGTTCGGCATTGCGCTGCACACCATGATCGTCGGCCAGCCCTATCGGCTACGGTCGCTGCGCCGGGCGCTGAAGTACATCGCCCGGCATCCCCAGCGCGACCGACTCTGGTTCACGCGGCCCGGCGAGATCTACGACCACTGCGCCGCCTTGCCGCCGGCCATCCTGCCGCAGCCCTGAACCCCGCGCCGCGCCGGCCGTCCGGCGCGGCGTCGCGCGCGGCTAGGCGGGGCCGCCCGGCACGATGCCCTCGGGCAGGCTCGCCACGTGCGCCGCGATCTGGCCCGGGGTGGCCAGCCAGACGTCGTCGCGCCGGGCGCTGATGTGCCGCAGCACGTCGCGCAGGCGCTTGATGCGTTGGGGTTGGCCGCTCAGGAACGTATGCAGGGCCACGCAATACACCTGCGGAAACTTCACGGACTCGGCCAGTTGCTCGTCGAAGGCGTCGATGGCCATCTGCGCGAAGTCGCCATCGCTGGCGCCGCGGTTGATGTAGGCCGGCAGGTCGTTCAGTTCCATGGACGGGTACGGCATGGCAAGAATCGGGCCGCGGTCGGTTCGAAACCAGGTCGGCTGGTCGTCGAACCACCAATCCAGCATGTAGGAGAAGCCGGCGTCCTTCAACAATTCGGGCGTGCGCGGGCTTTGTGAGATGAACGGCCCCAGCCAGCCCTGCGGCGGCGCACCCTCTTCCTGCGTGATGCGTGCGCGCACGTCCTGCAGCATCTGGCGCTCTTCGTCGGGCGCCATGTCGATCTGGCGCTCTGAATTGGTGCGGCCATGGCCCACGAATTCGTCGCCGCGCGCCCGAAACGGCGCCAGCACGTCGGGGCACACGTCATACACCGACCCGTTGACCAGCACCGCCAGCGGAATGCGGAAGGCCTCGAACAGCGCCAGCAGGCGCCAGACGCCCACCCGGTTGCCATAGTCGCGATAGGCATAGCCGCGGTGGTAAGGCGCGGCGGGCGACGAGGTGAAGTCCTTGCCCGGGTTCAGGCCGAACTCGAAGGCTTCGATGTTGATTGCAAAATACACGGCCAGGCGCTTGCCGCCCGGCCAGTGGTAGGTGGGGCGGTTGACGATGGCGCTGAACGGATAGCGGTCATTGCCGGTATGGAAGGTTTTCATATCAGAGGACTCCTCGTGCGATGTCGAGATGGGCGCAGCCCCTGGCCCGGCACGCGTTCGGCCCAACCGCCGAACAGCGGCTGGGTCGCGTCCGGCGGCGGCAGGTGCTGGCCATTGCCGGTCACGCGCAGCAGCTCCCAGGCCAGGCACAGGTTGGACGACAGCACCGGCTTGCCGGTCAGCGCCGCCACGCGCTGTATGGCCGGCAGCGTCGGCATGCCGGTGCCCGAGAACAGCACCGCGTCGGCGTCCTGCCAGCGCAAGGCGTCGAACGCCGCCATGACGGTGGGCGTGGTGATGGCATAGATGGCGCGGGTATCGGCGGTATCGAGATCGATCACGGCCGTGTCGGCCACGTCGATGCCGGCCGCCGCCCAGTAGGCCTGGCACAGCGCGGTCATCCAGGCCGGATACGGCGACACCAGCGCGATGCGCCGGATGCCCAGATGCGCAAACGCCGACTTGATGGCCTGCGAGGCCGTCACCACCGGATAGCCATGGCGAACCTCAAGCGCGTCCAGGCGGCGCCGTTCGAACTCGGGGTCGATCAGGTACGAGCTGCCCGTGCAAGCGTAACCCGCGGCATCCAGCGGCGCGGTGTCGAAGCTGTCCAGCGTGTGGCCCAGGTTGCCGAAGTAATCCGTCAGGCGGGTGCGCGAATCGGTGCGACTGCCGCTGAGGCGTGACGACAGCATGCTGAAGCCGCCGGGCAGCAGCGCGGCAAGCTCGGGTTCCACCACGGTGTTGGCTTGCGGAATCAGGATGCCGATGAGGCCATTCCTGCCGTATTCGCGCTGCGGCTGCGGGCTTGAAATCGTTTGCGTGTTCATCTGCCTGCCCCTTTGATCTTGTTGGGATGCAGGGCATTCTAGGCACCGAAAAGCGCGCGGCCTACTAAGGAATTTTGATACCCCCCATCATCAAAAACCACCTACCGGCCAGATGGCCTACAGCCCCTGCATCAGCCTTCACGAAAACTTAACCCCCCCCTGCCCGACGCGGCGTTGAGCGCCGTGCGCCGCCGCCCTATAGTGCGGCCGAGATCAGCCCGACACGGGGCGGCAAGGAGCGTCACATGAGCAGCATCGAGCACGGAAAGCGCAGGTTGATGGGGCTGGCGGTGGCTGGCGGCGCGTTGGCATCGCTGCGCCTGCGTCCCGCGATGGCGCAGGCCGAATGGCGCCCCGCCACGGTCGTCAGGCTGATCAACGGTTTCAGCCCGGGCGGGTCCGCCGACCAGCTGTGCCGGGTGCTGGCGCAGCCCCTGGCGGCGCGGCTGGGCCAGCCGGTGATCGTCGAAACCCGCACGGGTTCGGGTGGTTTCGTGGCGGCATCGGCCGTGGCCCGCTCGGCGGCCGACGGCCACACACTGGGCCTGGCCACCATGGGCATGCTGACGATCTCGTCGCAATTGCGCGGGCTGACGCTGCCTTTGGACGTGCAGAAAGACCTGACGCCGATCTGCGGCGTGGCGGGCATCTATTCGCTGCTAGTGGCCTCGCCGCAGGCGCCGTTTCGCGACGTGCCCGAATTGATCGCCTATGCCAAGGCCAACCCGGGCAAGCTGTCGTATGCGTCCACCGGCATCGGGTCCGCGCCCAATCTGGCGGCCGAACTGTTCCGCAGCCAGGCCGGCGTCAACATCGTCCACATTCCGTACAAAGGCGGTTCGCAGGCGGTGGTGGACCTGATCGCCGGCCGCGTCGACATGCTGATCGGCAACCTGCCCGATTTCCTGCCGCAGGTGCGCGGCGGGCAGATCCGGCCCATCGCTTTTGCCGGCGAACGCGCCGCGCCGGAATTGCCCGACGTTCCATTGATCAAGCAATGGCTTCCCGGCTACAGTGTCACGAACTGGTTCGGCATCGTTGCGCCCGCCGGGCTCAAGCCCGACGTGCTGCAAGCCTGGAGCCAGGCGTTGCAGCAGGTTCTGGCAGAGCCGGACACGCGCAGCCGCATGACCGAGCTGGGCATGGAGATCATGGGCGGATCGCCGCAGGCGTTCCGCGAACGCATCGACCAGGATCGCGAGCGCTGGAGCGCTGTGATCAAAAGCGCGAATATCACACTGGAATGAGCATCTGCCATGTCATTGCCCGTGCAGCCCGGCCCCACTCCCCCCGATGATGTCCGGCGCAGGCTCGAGGCCTTTCGCCAGCAACGCGGCTACCTGCTACCCCACCTGGGC
Organism: Achromobacter sp. DH1f; assembly: GCF_000633435.1. NCBI lineage: Bacteria > Pseudomonadati > Pseudomonadota > Betaproteobacteria > Burkholderiales > Alcaligenaceae > Achromobacter > Achromobacter sp. DH1f. The sequence goes on from NZ_AYMF01000023.1 coordinate 169,722, forward strand.
GCGCTGGCCGCAGCGCTGCCGGCCTTGCAGGACGCCTACGGCCCGTTCTACCGCACACTGGTGCAAGAGCCGCAGCACCTGACCGCCTTCGAAAGCGAGTTCGTCTGGCTGGTGTTGCTGACCGCCGCGGGCGAAGCGCTGGGCACCCACCACGTCGACCTGTTTTACCGCCATGGCGGCACCGGCCGCCAGGCGCAGGCGGCGTTTCGCGTAGCGGCCTGGTCGGCCGGCACCGGCGCCTATGCCTTTCTGGACCGCCACTGGCAAAGCCACTTTCCCGACGTGCCTGCCGCCGCGGCCTACCAGGACGCGATGCGCACGCTGCTGGCAGGCCTGGACGTGCCTGAAGAGCTGGCGCGGCTGGCGCTGCTGTCGGCGCAATCGGCGCGCTCGGACCACTGGGGCGTCGAGCAGGCGATCCGCGCCTGCTACGCTGCCGGCGTGGCCGAGCCGCGCATGGTGCAGGCGCTGAGCCTGGCGCTGTGGCCCTGCGGCATCAACCGCTTCATCGAAGCCTGCGATATCTGGCTGGCGCTGATGCAGGCCGGCGCGGTGACGCCATCGCCCAGTTTCCAGGCCTGGGCCGACACGCCGGACCAGCACGGCAGCGCCGTGGCCAGGCAGGATCAACGCTAGCTTCGGGCGGACCGCCGGTCCGCCACGCCGGCAGACGGGGGCATCATGGAACTACGCCAGCTACGCTACTTCGTCGCCATCGTCGAACACGGTTCCATGGGCCGCGCGGCGCTGGCCCTGGGCGTGGCCACGGCGGCGCTCAGCCAGCAGGTGTCGCGCCTGGAGGGCGAGCTGGGCGTGCGGCTGCTGCTGCGCCAGGTGCAAGGCACCACCCCCACCGCGGCCGGCGAGGCTTTCCTGCGCCGTGCGCGGCAGATATTGCGCCAGACCGAATTGGCCGCCGAAGAAGCACGCGGCGCCCGCCTGACCGGCTCGGCCACGCTGGGCTTCACCCCCGCCACGGCGGCCGTGCTGGGCGGGCCGCTGCTGCAAGGCATGCGCGAGCGCTATCCCGAGGTCCGGCTGCATCTGGTCGAGGCGTTTTCCGGCTTTCTGTCGCAGATGCTCAATGCCCGCAAGCTGGACCTGGCGGTGGTGTTCCAGACCGACATCGCGCAGCGCTGGCACTGCACCCCGATCCTGCGCGAAAGCCTGTTCGCCATCTGTTCGCCGGCCTCGCCCCACGGCTTTGCAGGGTCCAGCGTGCGGCTGGAGGACCTGGCCGACAAGCCCTTGCTGCTGCCCAGCCGCGCCCACGGCCTGCGCCTGCTGCTGGACGTGGCGTTTTCGCAGATCGGCTGCGCGCCGCGCATCGAAGCCGAAATCGATTCGCTGGGCCTGCTGCTGGAAGCCGTGCGGCTGGGCTACGGCGTGACCATTCAGCAAAGCGCCGTGGCGTCCTGTTCGCCGCGCCCCGGGCTCAGTTTCGCGCGCATCGCCAACACCGGCGTCGGCGTGCAGAACGTGCTGGTGAACCTGGCCGAGGAAGAAGCCTCGCCTGCCGTCGCCGTGACGGGCAAGATGGTGTTCGAAGTGGCGCGCAAGCTGGTCACCGACCGGCACTGGGTGGGCGCCACGCTGGGCGACGGCCCGGGCGCCGGCCTAGCGGCCTGAGCCGGCCTTGGCCCCCAGCCGCGCGCTGACCCGCCGCACCAGGGTGCAATAGTGTTCGGCAGCCGGGGTCAGCGGCAGGCCCGTGCGCCGCACGATGCAGATGGGTGGCGCCGGCAAGGCTTCGCGCACCTTGATTTCCTGCAGCACGCCATGCAGCAGCGGATGCTGCAACCACTGGATCGGCAGCATCATCAGCAGGTCCGAATTGACCAGCGCCGTCAGGAACGTCAGGGCGGACTGCGCCTTCATGGCCAGCCGCGGCGCGGGCAATCCGTGCTTTTCGAACAAGGGGCCGAGTTCTTCCTCGGCCTTGTGGGTGATGGACGTGGTGATCCATTCGGCGCCGACCAGGTCGCGCAGCGAGCGGGCCTGCGCCAGCGGGTGGTCTTTGCGGCCCAGGATGACGCGGGTGTTGTCGAACAGCTTTTCGGATTGCAGCTCGCCCGGCACGCGCGCGGGCACGGGGCCGATGTAGAAGTCCAGCGCGCCGTCCAGGAGCGATGCCTCGGCCAGGGGATAGACCCCATCGATGATTTCCAGGTGGGTGTCGGGATAGCGGGCGCGAAACGGCTTGAGCACGTCGGCAAACAGCCCAAGGTGCGGCGCGGTGGACATGCACAGCGCCACCCGGCCATGCGTGGCGCCGCGCATCTGCTCGACTTCGTCGCGGGCGCGTTCGATCTCGTGGCGGATGGCGCTGGCGCGCCGCAGGAACACTTCGCCGGTGGGCGTCAGGCGCAGGCCCTTGGTGTGGCGTTCGAACAGCGCCACGCCCAGTTCCTTTTCCAGCTCGTGGATGCTGCGCGTGATGGCGGGCTGGGCCAGCCCCAGATGGCGCGCCGCCGCCCGCACGCCGCCCCGTTCGGCCACTGCCAGGAAGTCACGCAAGGTGTTCAGTTTCATCGCTGGGGCCGCTCTGCCAAAGTGATGCGAATCCGGTATCGGTAAGACAATTTTGCCATCTTTCGGTATCTATCGGGGGGTTCTAGGATTCCCTCCAAGCGTCGCCATCCGAGCGGCCGGCACAGGAGACAACACCGTGCAACAGCAGGCATCGTTTCGAGTGGTGATCGTGGGTGCGGGGCCGGCCGGACTGGGCCTGGCTATCGAGCTGGGCGTGCGCGGCATTCCGTGCCTGCTGATCGAACGCAACGACCGCGTGGGCTACGCGCCGCGCGCCAAGACCACCAACGTGCGCACCCGCGAACACCTGCGCCGCTGGGGCATCGCCGACCGCCTGCGCGCGGCCTCGCCGCTGGGCGTGGACTACCCGTCGAACGTGGTGTTCTGCACCCGGCTGGCGGGCATGGAACTGGCGCGCCACGAGAACGCCATGTACTGCGCGCCGGGCCGCAACCCGCTCTACGCCGAGCATGCGCAATGGATTCCGCAGTACACGCTGGAAGAAACGCTGCGCGCCTACGCCCAGTCGTTGCCGTGCGTACAAATCCGCTTCAACTGTGAACTGCTGGATGTGTCGCAGCATCCGGCCGGCGTGCAGGTGCGGATGCGCGAAGGCGCCGATGGCAGCGAACGGCAGGTGCAGGCCGACTACCTGGTGGGTGCGGACGGTGCGCGCAGCAAGGTCCGCGAGCTGATCGGCGCGCGCATGGAAGGCCGCTATGGCCTGTCGCGCAACTTCAACATCGTGTTTCGGGCGCCAGGCCTGGACCGCGCGCACGGCCTGGGGCCGGCCATCATGTACTGGCAGGTCAACCGCGACGTGCCCAGCCTGATCGGCCCGATGGATCGGGGCGATACCTGGTTCTTCATGCCGACCCACGCCGACGGCCACGGCCGCATCGACGACGTGGACGTGGCCGCCTTGATCGGCCGCGCCACCGGCATCGACCTGCCCTACGAAGTCTTGAGCCGCGACGAATGGGTGGCGAGCAAGCTGCTGGCCGACCGCTACCGCCGCGGCCGCATCTTCCTGGTGGGCGATGCCTGCCACCAGCACCCTCCGTTTGGCGGCTACGGCATGAACATGGGCATCGCCGACAGCGTGGACCTGGGCTGGAAGCTGGCCGCCACGCTGCAAGGCTGGGGCGGGCCGGCGCTGCTGGACAGCTACGAGGCCGAACGCCGGCCGCTGCACCAGTGGGTGCTGGACGAAGCCGAGGTCAACCACGCCACGCTGGGCAACCAGCTGCTGGCCGACGGCATCGAAGACGCCGGGCCAACCGGCCAGCGCATCCGCCAGGAAATCCGCGCGCGCATCGAAGTGGAAAAGATGCGCGAATTCGCGACGCTGGGGGTGGTGCTGGGCTATCGCTACGACGATTCTCCAGTGATCGCTGCCGACGCCGGCCCGGCGCCCGAGCGCGACTTCATCAACTACGTGCCCAGTTCCCGCCCCGGCGCTCGCGCGCCGCACCTGTGGCTGCACGACGGCAGTTCGCTGTACGACCACTTCGGCTTCGGCTTCACGTTGCTGGCCGCGCAGTCCGTGCCACCGGGCGAATTGGAAGAGATCCGCGGCGAGGCCCGCGCCCACAGGCTGCCGTTCACCATCATCCAGCCGCGCGAAGGCGCGGTGGCCGGCCACTACCCTGCCCGGCTGACCTTGATCCGGCCGGACCAGCAGGTGGCCTGGCGCGGCGACGGCTGGCCGGGCGCAAGCCTGTTCGCCCACGTCACGGGCGCCACGACCTTCAGGAGCGCGACATGATGCCTTCCACCGCCGCCGTGCATTCCGTCAACCGCTACGTCATGTCCGTGCCGGACCTGAATGCGGCCGAACGCTTCTATCGCCATTTCGGCCTGGACGTGCGCGCCACCCCGGGCCGGCTGGACCTGTACGCGGCAGGCCATCGCCATTGCTGGGCTTCCGTGTATGCCAATGGCGGCGGCGACAAGCAGCTGGAGTACGTGAGCTTCGGGCTCTACGAGCACGACGTGGCCGAGATGCAGGCGCGCGTGGCGGCGCTGGGATTGGCGACGGATCCGCATCCGCTATCGGACGGCGACGGCCTTTGGCTGCGCAATCCCGATGGCCTGCCGATCCAGCTGATCAAGGCGCCGAAGGTGTCGCCCGACGCCAAATCGTTGCCCTTGCCGCGCGCAGCCGTGCCCACTGGCGAACGCGCGGCCGGCCTGCGCAGCCAGGCCGCCCAGGTGCGTCCGCGGCGCCTGTCGCACGTGCTGTTCTTCACGCCCGATGTGTCGCGCATGGTGGCGTTTTCGATACGGGTGCTGGGCCTGCGGCTGTCGGACCGCTCGGGCGACCTGGTGGCCTTCCTGCATGGCCCGCACGGGTCCGACCACCACCTGGTGGCCTTCGCCAAGTCCACCCACGCCGGGCTGCACCATTCCAGCTGGGACGTGGGCAGCATCGACGAGGTCGGCGCAGGCGCCGAGCAGATGCGCGCGGCGGGTTATGCCGAAGGCTGGGGCCTGGGCCGGCACGTGCTGGGATCGAACTACTTCCATTACGTGCAAGACCCCTGGGGCAGCTACGCCGAGTACTCGTTCGATATCGATCACATCCCGGCAGGCCTGGCCTGGACCGCGGCGGACCATCCGCCGGAAGATGCGCTGTACCTGTGGGGCCCGGCGGTGCCGGACGCCTTTTTCATCAATCATGAACGGGCGCGAACCTGAAGGAGCCCCTGATGCGATTCATCACCTTTTCCGTTGGCGACAGCGGCGCCCATCTGGGCCTGCGGCGGGACGCCGACCACCTTGTCGACCTGACCGCGGCCGGCCTGCCCCGCCACCTGGAGGCGCTGCTGGCGCAAGGCGACGAGGGCTTGCGCGCCGCGGCGCAGCACCTGGCGGCGGCGCGCCACGTGCTGCCGCTGTCGCAGGTGCGCATCCTGCCGCCGTTGACGCGCCCGGGCAAGGCGCTGGCGATCGGCCTGAACTACCGCGACCACGCGGCCGAAAGCCAGTTCGATCCGCCCGCGTACCCGGTGGTGTTCGCGCGTTACCCGTCGTCGTGGGTGGCGCACGGCGAGGCGCTGGTGTGCCCGCGGGTGTCGACGCAGTTCGACTACGAGGCCGAGCTGGTGGCGGTGATCGGCAAGGCCGGCCGCCACATTCCGGCCGACCGGGCGCTGGACCACGTGGCCGGGTATTCGATCTTCAACGAAGGCTCGGTGCGCGACTTTCAGCTGCGCACCAATCAGTGGACGCTGGGCAAGAACTTCGACGCCAGCGGCGCCTTCGGCCCCGAATTCGTCACGCGCGACGAACTGCCGGCCGGCGCGCGCGGCCTGCGTATCCAGTGCCGCCTGAACGGCCAGACCTTGCAGGACGCCAACACGGCGGACATGATTTTCGACGTCGCGACCCTGGTGGCCGCATGTTCGCAAGCCATGACGCTGCACCCCGGCGATCTCATCATCACCGGCACGCCCGCCGGCGTCGGGCTGGCCCGGTCGCCGCAGGTCTGGATGAAACCGGGCGACGTCTGCGAAGTGGAAATCGACCAGCTGGGCGTATTGCGCAACCCTGTCGTTGCCGAAGCCTGACTGTCGACAACAAGAACATAGATCCAGGAGACAACCATGACCACCCTTGTGAATGCCGCGGGCGCGGACCAGGCGGTAGCCGGCTTTCGCGGCAGGGTCCTGCCCTTGCTGTTCGCCGGCTACCTGCTCAACTTCATCGACCGCACCAACATCAGCTATGCGCAGTTGCAGATGGGCAGCGACATCGGCCTGTCGCTGGCCGCCTATGGCTTTGGCGCGGGCCTGTTCTTCTTCGGCTACGCCTGCGTCTGCGTGCCGGCCAACCTGGCCCTGCAACGGGTCGGCATCCAGCGCTGGCTGGCTTTCGTCTTTCTCAGCTGGGGGCTGGTGGCCTGCCTGATGTCCACCGTACAGGGCGAAAAGTCGTTCTACGCCATGCGTTTTCTGCTCGGCCTGACTGAAGGCGGCTTCATTCCGGCCGTGAATTTCTACATCACCTCGTGGATTCCGCCGCGCTATCGCAGCCGCCTGAATTCGGTGTTCATCATGGCGCTGCCCGTGGCGATGATCATCGGCGGGCCGCTGGCCGGCGGGCTGATGGGCATCAACGCCGGCATGGCCGGCTGGCGCTGGCTGTTCCTGCTGGAGGGCTTGCCGACGGTGCTGCTGGGCCTGGCGGTGCTGCGTTACCTGCCCGCCACGCCGGCCGATGCGCGTTGGCTCACTGACGACCAGCGCCAATCCTTGCGCGCGGTGATGGACAGCGAGACGGCAGCCAGCCCGCCCGCCGCCCAAGCCTCGTGGCGCCACGGTTTCCAGGTATTCCGCCAACCGCTGTTGTGGGGCCTCTTGCTGATCCTGTTGATCGCGTATGCGGCAACCTTTGCCCTGGCCTATTTCCTGCCGCTGATCCTGAAGAACCTGTACCACATCACGCCCTTGCAGATCGGCTCGGCGCTGATGATTCCGAACCTGGTGGCAGCCGTGTTCAGCTACCTGGTGGGCCGCAGCAGCGAACGCAGCGGCGACGTGCGCTGGCACCTGGCGGCCGTGTGCCTGGCCGGCGCGGGCGGCTTTCTGCTGCTGCCCAGCGCGGCCGTGGCGTCGATTGCCGCCTTCCTGGCCGTGGTGTCGCTCATCACCGGCTACACCATCGCCTACTACGGGCCGCTGAACGCCGCTATCCAGAACCGGATCGGCGCCCATGCCGGGCCGCTGGCCCTGGTGACCAGCATCGGCGCACTTGGCGGATTCTTCGGCCCCACGCTGACCGGTTGGGTCATGCAGCAGACGGGCGGAGAATGGCAGCTGGCCGCCTGGATCTTCGCGTTGACCACCCTGGCCAGCGCGGCGCTGGCGGTCATCTGCGTGCGCAACGCCCGGGATGGCGTCAAGCCGCTGGTCGCCTCGAAGGCCTGACCCGTTCATCGCACCGACTGCAACCAGGAGACATAAAAATGACCAACGCCCCGATCAAGACCGCCGTCGTCACCGGCGGCGCCAGCGGCATCGGCCAGGAATGCGCCAGGCAACTGTGCGAGGACGGCTGGCGGGTGGCGGTGTGGGACCGCGCCGGCCACGGCGAGGATCCCGCGGTGGACGTGGCGGACTACGCCAGCGTCGCGGCCGCCGCCCGCCGGCTGGATGGCGTGGACCTGCTGGTCAACGCCGCGGGCATCGCGGGCGGACGCGAACCCGTGGCCGACAAGGACCCGGCCGAATGGGCGCAGGTGCTGGCGGTGAACCTGACCGGCACTTTCCACTGCGCGCATGCCCTGTATCCCCACCTGAAGGCGCGCCGCGGCGTGGTCGTGAACATCGCGTCGGTCGCCGGCATCACCATGATGAAGGGGCGCGCGCACTATGCCGTGTCCAAGGCCGGGGTGGCAACCCTGACCCGGTCGCTGGCCAATGAGTGGGCGGCGGACGGCATCCGCGTCCTGGCGGTGGCGCCGGGCTACGTGAAGACGCAGATGATCGAACGTTCGATCGAGGCGGGCGAGTTGGACGAAGGCAAGCTGGCGGCGATGCATCCGCTGAACCGGCTGGCCTCGCCCCAGGAAATCGCCGCCGCGATGATCGCGCTGGCCAAGCCGCCCTTCCTGTTCATGACCGGCAGCGTGGTGCTGATCGATGGCGGGCTGACGTTGGGGAAATAGGCTGCCCGTCGCTATAGCCGACCGCGTCAAAAACTGACCGCCAGCCCCACCGAGAACCCGGACACCCCCGTGCCGAACACATACCGGCCCACCAGCCGGGTCCGCGTCACGATGACGTTGTAGGCGCTGGAATCCAGTTCCAGCCCGGCGCCCACCGACGTCAGGCGGTCAAAGCCCAGCACGCCGCGCTGGTCGCCCAGGAACTCGGAATGGGTCAGTTCCAGCACGTAGCGAAGCGGCCGCTGCAACATCGTCAGCCCCGTGGGCGCCCGGTAGCGCGCCCACAGGTTGGCCGACTGGGCGATGGCATTGCCCTGCACGGCGGCCGAACTGGAAAAGCTTTTCAAGCGGATGTCCGAATAGCGCAGTTCGACATCCACTTCGTAGCCCGGCCGGTAATGCTCGTAGTCCAGCATCAGCGAGCCGCCCAGGCCGTAGGCGTTCAGCGAGCCCTTGTCCAGGAACGTCACGTCCTGCCCGGTCTTTTGCCCCACGTACCAGCTGGCCGCGCGCAGGTCGCTGGTGACGTTGCCCAGGGCGACGTTGAAAATCGGCCGCAGCTTCAGTTCGTCGGCCAGCTTGAAATCCCAGCCGATGCCGCCCGTGGCCGACACGCTGTTCCATTTGGTCGGTATCTTGCGGGTTTCGGCGCCCTGCGAGGCAATGAAGGTGGGGTCGTAGCGGCTGGCGGCCAGCACGCCTTCCAGGTAGATCGGCACCGATTTCGAGATCGTGTCGCCGCCGCCCAGCTGGGTCATGAAGAATTCGGTCGAGCCGGACGTGGTGCCGCCGCCCGAACCGATCGACAGCGAACTGGTGGTGATGTCGGGCACGATGGACAGCGACATGATCGCCAGCACGCCGTTGGCGCGCTTTTGCAGATCGTCGTGGTTCAACCTGACCGTGGGTTGCGCGGCGGCGTCGGCGCCCACGGCGCAGACCTGCGCCGCAAGAAGCCATGTCGGCAAGCGTCTGATCATGATTGCGGCCTTCTTTCCCTATTGGGCCGCGCCGCCCGTGAACCAGCGCAGATAGGGGTTGTCCCGGCTGGCCGCCGCCAGCCGGCCCGCGTTGCGCGCCCAGGCTTCGCGGTTGCCGTCGTACGCCGCCAGGGCGCTTTGATAGAACAGGTCCAGCCCACCGCGTTCGCGTTCGATTGCCTGCGCCAGCGCCGGATCTGATCCTGCCAGCGGAGCCGGGGTGCGCAGCGCCAGCAGCGCCGGCAGCGTGCGCGAGATTTCGCGCGGGCGCACCCAGGTGGCGTATTCGATGGCCGGCTGGTCGTCGGTCACGGCCGGGGTGGTGCCGGCAAAGCGGGCCAGCCCATCGCGGTCAGTCACCCAGGTGGCCAGCAAGGCGGCCGCCGAGCCGACGCCGACTTCGGCCAGCGCGGTGGCGACGGCCGGCGCGGCATAGCGGTCGGCGATGCGCCGGGCATCGAGCGGCAGCGGGTCCATCGACCCGACCAGCAGCATTTCGTGCAGCTCGGTCGTCCACAAGGACGCATGCGGGAAGACGTTGATGAAGCTGGCCACCAGGGCCCGCGTGTCGTCCAGGTTCTGCGTGGGCAGCGGCAGCCACTGGGCGACGATGCCTTGCGGCTGCAAGCGCGTGGCGGCCAGCGCATAGAAGTCCTGCGAGTACAGGTTGACCACGCCGGCCGCCGAGGGCGGCGGCGGTTCGAGGGTGATGAGGTCGTAGCGTTCGGCGTTGCCCAGCAGTTCGCGGCGTCCGTCGCGCAGGCGCCGCTGCAGGCCGGGGTCTTGCGACGCGCCGTAGCTGCCCTGGAACAGCGGCGCGGCATGCAGTACCGCGGGCAACAGTTCGGCCACCACGCGGCGTTCCAGCCCGGGATAGCGCGACAAGGCGCCCGCCGTGATGCCGGTGCCGTAGCCGATCACCAGGGCCGAGCGCGGCTCGCCGGCATGCACGATCAGTGGCAACAGGGCCTGCAGGCGCATGTAGCGCAGCGACGGCATGGCGTCGCCCGAATTGGACACCCCCTGGATATACAGGCGGCGAAAGCGTTGTGCGCCCTGCCCTTGTTCCACCACCGCCACGGTGCCGCCGTGGTTTTCCTCGTAGAACACCAGATCGCCGCCTTGCGCGCCGGGCAGCAGGCGGGCCAGGTGCTGGACGGGGATGGCCGCGCCCAGGATCACCGCCGCGCCGGCCAGGGCCACGCCCAGGCCCTTGGTCATCGACGATGCCGGACGCGCCTGCCAGATGGCCGCGACCCCTACGATGCAAGCCACGACGGTCAGCAGCGCCAGGCTGCGCACCGTGCCCAGGTGGGGCAGCAAGACAAACCCGGTCAAGGCGGTGCCGGCGATGCCGCCCAGCGTGTTGCAGGCCAGCACCGCACCGGCCCCCTGCCCGCGGCGCTGCGGCGGCACGGCCAGGCGCAGCACGGCGGGAAATGCCGCGCCCAGCAGCAAGGTGGGCAGCAGCACCACGGCGCCGGCCGCCACGGCAAAGCGCCCGCTCATGCCAGCCAGGGGGCTGCCCGTCCAACCCAGGATGGCCGCCTCGGCCATCCCCTGGGCGCCGATGAGCCAGCGGCCCAACAAAGCGGTTTCGATCAGCGCCAGCAGGCCAGCCCCGGCGATCAGGAAGCCGAAGACGCGCCACGGGCCGCCCAGCGCGCGTTCCCAGCGGGCATACAGTGCGGCGCCGATCGTCAGCCCCGCCAGGTACACCGCCAGCACGATCGAGAACGCAAAGGCCCGGGTGCTCATGAATGGCACGACCATCTGCGACCAGAGCACTTCGTAGCCCATGGCCACGGCGCCCGCGACGGCGTACAGACCCAGCGCGAGCCGAGCCTGGCCGGACAGGGCTTCCCGCGGGCCGTGCACGGGCGACGGCGCCGGCGCGTCGGCCGCGTGCGCATGGCGCCGGTCCAGCACCCATGCGCCCGCGGCCGCCGCCAGGTTCAGGCAGGCCGCCGCCCAGGCGGTGCCGCGCACGCCCAGGGCCGGAATCAGGAAAAAAGCCGGTAACAGCGCGCCAAGGATCGCGCCGCCCGTATTGGCGGCATAGAGCGTGGCGCCCGCGCGGCCAATGCGCGCGGCACCCGTGGCGCGCAGCAGCACGGGCAAGGTGCCGCCCATGAAAAACGGCGCGATACCCACGATCACGACAATGGCCAGCCACGCCAGCCCGGGGCTGATCGCCTGGCCTTGCGCAAACGCCGCGGCGCCCTGCCCCAGCGCCAGCGTGACGCCGATGCCCAGCGCGGCAATCGCCCCTTCAATGGCCGCGTACAGCCGGAACGGGCGCGCACTGGCGTCCGCCCGGCGGCCCAGTACCCAGCTGCCGGCCGCCAGGCCCAGGAAAAAGGCCCCCACCGCCACTGCAATCGCGTGCACCTCGACGCCGACGATCAGCGACAGCTGCTTGATCCACAGAATCTGGAAGACCAGCGCCGCGACGCCCGACAGGGCCAGCAAGGCGGCCGCGGGCCACAAGGCCGTGCCGGCGTGCGACGTCTCGCCCACGTTGTGTAGCGCCGCCATCGGGCGCACGGATGCTGTCATCGTCGGGTCCTTGTCCTTAAAGGGGGCATTGGGGGGCATTGCGCGGATGCGGCCGCACGCCGCATCCGCCGGTCACACCTTATTTGCCTTGCTTCTTGGCCTGCTGCTCGAAGTACTCGTCGATCTGCTTGTCCACCGCCTTCTGGATCTGGTCGGTACTGAAGCTGGGCGGATTCTGGCTGGGCGGCCATTCAATGAAGGTCTGCAGGAATTCGCCCGCCTTGGCCGAGCCCACGAAGGCCAGATAGGCGTTCTTGGTCAGCCAGTCGTTGTACTGGTCGGACACGATATCGGCGCGCTCATAGGGGTCCATGCGCAGGTTGAACACCTTGGGCACCCGCAGGCAGACAAAGGGTTCTCGCCACACGGCGAACCCGCCCGGGGCCGTCTGTTCGCAGAACACCACCTTCCAGTTCTCGTAGCGCATCGCGACCAGCAGGCCGTCGTCGTTGAAGTAATAGAAGTCCTCGCGGGCGCTCTTGGGGTCCTTGCCGGTCAGGTACGCCAGCTGGTTGTAACCGTCCAGGTGCACCTTGTAGTCGCGATTGGCGCCGTTGGGCCGCCAGCCCTTGAGCAGCCTTTCCTTCACGCCGTCGTCTCCCGCCGCGGCCAGCAAGGTGGGAAACCAGTCCATGCCGGAAACGATGTCGTTCTTGACCGTGCCGGGTTCGATGTGGCCCGGCCAGCGGATCATCGCCGGGACGCGGAAGGCGCCTTCCCAGTTGGTGTCCTTTTCGCTGCGGAACGGCGTGGTGGCGGCGTCCGGCCAACTGAACTGATTGGGCCCGTTGTCCGTCGTGTAGATCACGATGGTGTCCTTGGCGATGCCCAGGTCATCCAGTTTCTTCAACAGCTTGCCGACATCCTGGTCGTGTTCCCACATGCCGTCGGCGTAGTCATTGCCCGGCATGCCGCTCTTGCCCTGATGTTCCGGCCGGATGTGGGTGAACAAGTGCATGCGCGTGGTGTTCATCCACACAAAGAACGGCTTGTCTTCCTTGCCGTGCTTGTCCAGGTAGTCCAGCGCCGCGCCGACGGTTTCGTCGTCGATGGTCTCCATGCGTTTGGTGGTCAGGGCGCCGGTGTCCTCGACCTTGCCGTCGGCCGTGGCACGGATCACGCCGCGAGGCATGTACGCCTTGATGACGGGGTCTTTCGAGTCCTTCGGGAAATAGGGGCGTTCGGGTTCTTCCTCGGCATTCAGGTGGTACAGATTGCCGAAGAACACGTCGAAGCCGTGCTTGGTGGGCAGGTATTCGTCGCGGTCGCCGAGGTGGTTCTTGCCGAATTGGGCGGTGTTGTAGCCTTGCCCTTTCAAGGCGGTGGCAATGGTGATGTCGCGGTCCTGCAAACCCACCGGCGCGCCCGGCACGCCGACCTTGGACAGGCCGGTACGGCGGGCGGATTGCCCGGTGATGAAGGTAGACCGCCCCGCCGTGCAGCTGTTTTCGGCGTAGTAGTCGGTGAAGATCGCGCCCTCGTTGGCAATGCGGTCGATGTTCGGCGTGCGGTAGCCGACCACGCCGCGCGTGTACGCACTGATGTTGGCCTGGCCGACGTCATCGCCGAAGATGACGAGAATGTTCGGCTTTTTGCCGGACGCCTGCCCCTGGGGACTGGACGGCGGCGCACTCTGGGCCTGCCCGTAAGCCCCTCCCATTACCGCAAGCCCGCTGGCGGCCACCAGCGCCGCTCCCAACCATCGTCTTGCTTTCATGACTGCTCTCCTCGCCCATAGGGGCCGTATGTACTCCCGGTACAGCACGATCAAGGGGTGTCGAAGGCGTAGATGCGGCGCCATTCCGTTTTCATGTCCACGACCGTCCAGCCGCTGCGGCGCGCTTCGTCCAGCGCACGGTCCAGCCGGCCGATGTCGGAATCGCGGTCGTAGGCCCATTCGCGCTGGGCATCGGTGTGGTGGACGATCCCGGCAAAGCGCTTGCCCGGGCCAGCGGCGGTCCACTGCAGCATCTGCAGGTCACCGTCGGAATTGCCGAACGCCAGCAGCGGGCGCCGGCCGATGTAACGCTGAATGGCTACCGGTTTGCCGGGGCCGTCGTCGTTGAATTCCAGCTTGCCCTGGCGCCACAGCACGGGCTGACCGCCGCGTTGCTCGAACGTGGTGACGAAGCTGCTGCCGATGACCTGTTCGGGCGGTATGCCGTAGGCGGCCTGGGCCCAGGGGCGCATGAATTCCGTTTCGCCGCCGGACACGATGTAGGTCTTGAAACCCTTCGCGCGCAGGTAGTCCAGCAATTCACGCATCGGCGCATAGGTCATCGCGGTGTAGGGCTGGTTGAAGCGCGGGTGCCGGGCGGTGGCCGTCCATTGGGTGACGCTTTGGGTGAAGTCGTCGACGCTCATCTGCGTGTGGGTCGCGCCGATGATCTTGAACAGGCCCGCCTGGCCCGATTTGGCCAGGGCGGCCTTGTCGCCCTCGATGGCCGCCTTGAACGGCTGGCGGGTCGCCCATTCGGGATGCTGCGGCGCCATGGCCTTGATGCGGTCCAGGGCGAACAGCACCTGGAAATACAAGGGCTGCTCGGACCACAGCGTGCCGTCGTTGTCGAACACGGCAATGCGCGCGTCCGTCGCCACGAAGTCCGGGCTGCCCGGCTGCGTCACGGCCTGCACGAATTCGAGGATGGCGGTGCGCGACGGCCCCTCGTTCCAGGAAGGCAATGCCGCCGCGGGCGTAACCGCCTTCTGGGGCGAGGCGCAGGCAGCCAGCAGCAGCATCGCCGCGATGCCGGCCCATCGTGCCGCCCAGCGCCGTGCCCGCCGTTCAAGGGTCGCTTGCATCATGCACTCCCATGCGCCTCGGGGCGCGGTTGCGGTTCGCCAGGCGCTTGCGGATTCAACGCGTCGGGCAAGGAATATGGGGCGAGCGGCGCGCGCCGGGTTCGCCAGGTGTGTCGCCATGCGCGGGATGCCTGGCCCAACGCCCGGCGCCACGCCGTGCCCGCGGACGGTGCGCCATACGCGCTGCGCAACACGTCGGCAGCGATACGGCGCGCGTCGTCTCCCAACGGCGCCACGCCCGTGCGCAAGTCCTGCGCGCCGGCCGCCAGGCGCAGCCAGCGATAGAAGGCGGTCAAAGAGGCGGTCTGGGAAGCGGTCTGGGGCGCGGTCTTGAAAACGGTCTGCCCGCGCGCCTCGCGCTGCCAGGCGCGCCAATGCCAGGTTTCGCTTGCGCGTCTTGCCGCCAGCGCGTGTTCGGTACGCTGGCGCAATCGGCGGCCCAGTGCCCGCCAGCGCGGCCCGGTCAGCCACGCCACGGCAATGGCGGCCAGCAGCGCCGCGCCCCATTGCATCCAAGCGGCGGGAATCACCCAGCGCAGGCCATGGCGCAGATGGGCCAGGTCATCGGCCAACGAGAAAGGCGGCGTGGCTTTCGGCGCGGCAGCGACCGTGAATTCGCGGCCAGGCAGTTCCGCCTGCGCCGGCTGGCCGGTGACCTCGTCGCGCCACCGCACGGTGATCGCCGGCAGGCGGTAGGAACCGGCCTGCTGCGCCACGTAATCGGCGCGGTCGATGCGTTGCCCGCCCACGAATTGGCCGCGGCCGTCGTTCAGCGGCGTCACCTGGGGTTCAAGCGGATAGCGTGTGAATCCCGGCACGTCGGGCATGACGGTCGCGGGCAGCATCAGCGCGGGTACGCCGGGCGCGCGCTGGGTGATGGTGCGTGTAATGCGACCGCCGACCACCAGCGGATCGGGCGCCAGCGAAAAGTCTTGCGACACCGTCAGCTGGGTCGATACCAGGCCGGGCGCTTCGCTCGCGGCTGGCGCAGCCACGGCAAACGTCAGGGGTTGACTCGTTCCTGACGCGATGTCGTTGTGCGGCCCGACCTGTGCGGTCACCGCCAGCGCCGGCACCTGCACGGCGCCCGCCGCCGTGGGGCTGAGCAGATAGGTGTAGCGCAACCCGCTGTAGGCCACGCCATCGATGGTGTCGCGCCGCAATTCGCCCTGCCCCGTCGGCGGCGTGACCGCGATGCCCGGCAGGTTCAGCGCGGGCAACTGCGGAGGCTGCGTGAACCAGGTGGACGTCATGACATCCAGATGCAGTTGCAACGTCGTGCCGATGCGCGCCTGGGCCGGCGCTTGCAGGCTGGCGGTGACGCGCAAGGCGGGCGCGGGCTGGGGTTGGGGCTGGCGTTGGGATTGGGCAAGCGCGGCTTGGGCGAACGCAACGCCGCATAGCGCCAGCGCCAGGAAGCACGCCAGGTTGCGCCACGGCCCAGGTCTGCGCCAGGTCGTCATGGGCGCACCCCTGCGGCGTTTGTCGGGGCCTTGGTTGCAGAATCCATGGCGGAATTCGCGGTGGAATGCGTGGCGGCATCTTCCACCGCGAACCGGCCGCGCAGGAAGCGGGCCGGCGACAGCGTCAGGTTGTTCAGCCATTGTTCTTCCGACGCCGCCTGCGCCACGGGTGCGGCGGCCTTCTGGCCCTGCCTGGCAGACTGGTCGGCGATGGTCTGGTCGGGCCGCTCGGCCGCATCCCCTTGAGCCTCCTGAGTCATCGACGCCAGCAGTCGCTGGACGATGCCGCGGTTCATCACGGCGGCATCCCAGCCCGGCGCCAGGGCCAACGCCTGGTCGTAGGCGGCCAGCGCCGCGTCGTACTGGCGCAGCCGCGTCTGCGTGTTGCCGACGTAGAACCTGCCTTCGGCGCTGTCCACCTTGGAAAACGCGGCCAGTGCGGTGGGGTAGTCCCCCGCCTGGTACGCGGCCCGGCCTTTCCAGTAGGGGTCCTGGAAGCGTTGCGCCGCCGCGTCGTAATGGCCTTGTTCGAATGCCAGTCGGCCCTGCTGGTCGGCGGTGAGAAAGGCATCGGCCAGTGGATTGGCACGCGTGTCCGCGGGCGCGCCCAGCGAGACGGCCAGCAAAACAGCGGCCGTCCAGCCGACGTTCCAGCCGCGCCGCACCGCCAGCAGCGCCAGCAAGGCCAGCGGCCAGCACAGCCAATAGCCCGCGTCGCGCCAGTGAATGGCGCCCGAGCGGACGTCCTGCACCGCCTGGAAATGCTGCTGGGCATGCAGCGAAATCCAGTCCAGGTCGTCGGGGCTGCGCGTCAGGCTGCCCAGCGGCGCACCCGCGGCGCTGGCCAGGCCCCGCAGCGCAGCCTGGTCCAGGCCGGTCTGCCCCACCGCCATCACCAGCACCTGTAGATCCTCCGCCTGCTGCGCGCGCTGGCGCACCGCGCCGAACTGGCTGGCATCCGCGCCGTCGGTGAGCAGCAGCAAGGTACCGCCAGCCCGCTCAGCCGCCAGCACTTGCGCCGCCAGCGCAATGGCGCCGGCCGCATCCCTGCCCTGCGGCCCGATCAGGTCGGATGCCAGCGCCTGCGCAAACAGGTCCAGCAGATGCGTGTCGTCCGTGGGGGGCAAGACCAGGTGGCTGCTGCCGGCATAGGCGATCAGGCCGGTCTTGGCGCCCGCGCGCCGGGCCGCCAGGTCGCGCACCAGGTGCTTGGCCGCTTCCAGCCGCGACGGCGGTACGTCGGCGCCGTCCATGGACGGCCCCAAGGCCACCGCGACGATCAGCGGCGCCACGTTGTCCAGGAAATCGGGCTGGTCGCGCTGCCACGCCGGCCCGGCCGCGGCCAACGATCCCACGGCCAGGAGGGCGGCCAAGGCATCGATGGGACGCGGCCCACGGCTGCCCGGCGTGCGCACGAGCAGGTACGGCAGCAGCGCGGGCGCGATCCGGTTGCCCCGGCCTGCCGCCACCCGGTCGCCGCGGCCGACCCCCCATGCCAGCGCGGCCGCCAGCAGGCCCAGCAGCCACCACGGACGCAGAAAATGAAAGGCGCTCAGGTCGACGTCCACGAGGCCTCCTCGTTGCGTGCGCCCGCCGCGGTGCGTGGACGTCGGCCCGCCAGCGCGGCAATACCGTGCCAGGCCATCAGCAGGCACAGCGCCAGGCCAAGCGGCAACCAGAAATAGTCGCGCTTGGGCTGGTGCCGCAGCGTGTTGACCTCCTGCGGGGTGATGCGGTCCAGTGTGGCGTACACCGCTTGCAGGCTGGCCAGGTCCTGTGCCTTGAAGAATTGCCCGCCGGTCGTCCGGGCGATGCCCTGCAGCACGTTGAAATCGACCCTGTCTTCGCCGGTGGCGGCCGGGTCGCCGATGCCGATGGTGTGCACCGTGATGTGGTGCGTCTTGGCCAGGGCCGCCGCGCGCGCGGGCGGCACGGCGCTGCCGGTGTCGTTGCCGTCGGTCAGCAGGATCAGCACCTTGTCCCGCTCCCTGGCCGCGTCCAGCATGCGGATGCCCAGCCCGATGGCATCGCCCAACGCCGTGTTGGGCCCGGCCATGCCGACCTCGGTGCGGTCCAGCAGCAGGCGCAGCGCAATGTGGTCTTCGGTCAGGGGCGCTTGCGGGTAGGCGCCCGTGCCGAACACGATCAGCCCCAGCCGGTCGTTCGCGCGTTTGTCGATGAAGTCGGCCACCACCGCTTTTACGGCCTGCCAACGGCTTTGCGCCCGCCCCTGCGGATCGCGGAAATCGGCGGTGTCCATCGACTGCGAGATATCGACGGCCAGCAGCACGTCGCGCACCGCCTGCGTGTGCGTCAGCGGCGGCTCGACCCACTGCGGCCTTGCCAGCGCCAGCACCAGCAGCAGCCACACGGCCACGTTCAGCCAGAGCTGGCCGCGCCGGATGCGCACGCCGGGGCGCGACGGCGTCTGGCCGGTGAGCGCGGCGACGGTATCGAAGAACGGCACGCGCAGCGCGCTGCGGGGCTGCACGTAGGCCGGCAGCCAGCGATAGGCGGCCAGCGCCAGGGGCGCCGCGGCGAGCAGCCAGGGATAGTCAAGGCGCCACATGGTGATTCACCATCCAGGCGCGACAGGACTGGATCAACTGCGCCAGCGCGGCGCGGTCCAGTTGGCGAACGGCCTCGTCCGGCGCATAGGCCAGTTGGGTCAGTAACTGCGGCGCATCGCCCGGAAAGCCCTGCCCTGCGCTGCGCTCCAGGTACGCAAGCCAGGCTGCGCCGGCCAGCGGCGCGACCTGCGCGCGCGCCGTGGCGGGCTGCGCCGCCAGCGCCGTGCGCTTGAGCAAGGCCGGCAGGCCGCGCGCCGCCAAGGGGTCGCTGGCCGCGTCCCGCGCCAACTGGTTCAACGCGGCCAGGCCTTGGCGCCGATAGCGGTTGCGGCGGTGGCGGCGCCAGCCGGCCCATGCGGCCCAGGCGCCGCCGGCCAGCAGCAACAGCGCCACCACGGCCCACCCCCAGGTTTGCGGCCAATAGGGCACGGCGGCCGGCAGCGGCAGCTCCTGCAATTGATCCAGGCCAGGCAGCGCGTCGCTCATGGCCGCGCTCCGGTCGGCCCGATCGCGGCCGGCATCGCCACCTGTTTGCCGAGTTCGCGGCGCAGTTGCACGCGTTCGTCGTCCGCTGTGTCGATGGACAGCAGCGGCACGCGGCTGCGGCGCAGCAGGTGCGCCACCTGCAGCAGCCGGCCGCTGAAGAAATCGGCCAGCGGCTGCCTTTCCCGCCGCCGGCCCACGGCAATTTCCAGCTGCACTTCGCCTTGGGTGACCACCATGCGGCCGGCGCTGGGCAGCTGCTGCGCCATGGGATCGAACACCAGCATCGCCAGCACGTCGTTGTGGGCCGCCAACAGGCGCAGCGCGCGCAGCGTGGCCTCGTCGGCGCCAGCGAAGTCGCTGATGACGCAGACCAGGCAATCATGCGGCGCGGTGGCCAGCGCACCGCGCAGCGCGGCGTTCAAGCCCTGTGCGGCAGGCACGTCGGGGCCGTCGGCCGACAACGCCGCGTTGGCGCGCGCCACCTCGGCCAGCAGCGCCCTGACCCGGTCGCGGCTGCGCAGCGGCTTGAACGCCCTGATGCCACGGTCGTCGAACACCAGTCCGCCGACGCGGTCGCCGCCCCGATAGGCGATCCAGGCGGAGAGCGCCGCCAGCCGGGCCGCGACGGCGCATTTGAAGGCGCGCACGGACCCGAAGTACATGCTCATGCGCTGGTCGACCAGGATCAGCGCCGGCCGGTCGCGCTCTTCGGTATAGGCGCGCACCAGCGGCTTGCCATAGCGCAACGAGGCGCGCAGGTCCAGGCGCCGCAGGTCATCGCCGGCCGCATAGCGGCGCAGTTCCGCGAAATCCAGCCCCCGGCCGCGCAACCGCGATCCGTGCGGCCCGGCCAACACGCTGCAGAAGGGTTGCCGGGCGGTGAACGACAGGCCGACCGCCGCCGCTTCCAGGGCGATCAGTTCGGCCAGCGGCGGATGGACGGGATGCGGCGCGGGGCTCATGGCGCTTCCTAGGCCGGGACGGCCACGACGTCCAGCATCCGGTCGATGACCTGTTCGGCGGTGACGCCATCGGCCACGGCGTCATAGGACAGGTGCAGGCGATGCCGCAACACCGCATGGGCCACGGCGCGCACATCGTCCGGCGTACTGAAGTCCGCGTCCGCCAGCCAGGCATGGGCCCGGGCGGCCCGATCCAGCGCAATCGCGCCGCGCGGGCTGGCCCCCACCTGTATCCAGCGCGCCAGGTCGGCGTCGTAGTCGCCGGGCCGCCGCGTGGCGTTGACCAGATCCACGGTGTAGCGGTCCACGGCCGGCGCCACGTGCACGGCGGCCGCGGCCTGGCGACAGGCCAGCAGCGCGTCCTGCGTCAGACGCTCGTCGTCGGCCTCAGCGGTCGGTTCCGGCTCGCTTCTCAAGAGCGCCAGCATGGCCATCTCGTCCTCGGCGCTGGGGTAGTCCAGCCGGATCTTCATCAGGAAGCGGTCCATCTGCGCTTCGGGCAGCGGATACGTGCCTTCCTGCTCGATCGGGTTCTGCGTGGCCAGCACCATGAACAGCGCGGGCATCTTGCGGGTGTGGCCGCCCACGGTGATCTGCCGTTCTTCCATGGCCTCGAGCAGCGCGGACTGCACCTTGGCGGGCGCGCGATTGATCTCGTCGGCCAGGATCAGGTTGCCGAACAGCGGACCAGGCTCGAACGCAATCTGGTTGCGCCCTTGCGCGTCCTGGCGCAGCACGTCGGCGCCGGTGATGTCCGACGGCAGCAGGTCGGGGGTGAACTGGATGCGGCTCATGTCGGCCGCCAGGTGCGCGGCCATGGCCTTGACCATGCGGGTCTTGGCCAGCCCGGGCAGGCTTTCGAGCAGCACGTGCCCGTCGGCCACCAAGGCGATCAGCAGGTGGCGCACCACCTGCGCCTGACCCAGTACGTCTCGGGAAATTGCCGCTTCCAACGCCAGAATGCCATTGCGCAACGCCATGGGTATCCCTTCGTCAAACGCACACCTGTACGGGTCGCCCGGGCTGCGGGCGAGGCATCAACGGCTGGCGACGCGTCCCGGGCGGGACTGGGCCTGCTTCCATTGGTCGGGCGTCATCACCGTGCGAAAACCCAGGTGCGACATGCCGTTCAACGGATCCGTGCCGCGCCGGGCGCTGGCCCGGTAGCTGATGCAGTACGTATCGCTGCACAGGAATGAGCCGCCGCGCGTCACCCGTTTCGGGGCCGACACGGGAACGTTGGCGTCGTCGGGATCAAAGCTGTCGGCCGGGCCGGCGGGGTCCTGCGGCGGCTGGCGGTACTGCGCCTGGATGCGGAACGCATCCGCGCGATACCAGTCGGCCGTCCATTGCCACACATTGCCGGCCATGTCGTACAGGCCATACGCGTTGGGCGGAAAACTGCCGACGGGCGTCGTGCCCACCTGGATCTTCTCGTCCTTGACCACCGGAAACGGCTGCTGCTGTTGCGTGTCCCAGATATTGGCCATGGGCTTGCCTTGCGGACTCAGTTCATTACCCCAGGCATAGGTGGCCTGTTCCAGCCCGCCGCGCGCGGCGAATTCCCATTCCGCCTCGGTCGGCAGGCGCTTGCCCGCCCATGTGGCGTAGGCCTGCGCGTCTTCGTACGACACCTGCACGACCGGATGGTCGTCCTTGCCGTCGATGGAACTGCCCGGGCCTTGCGGATGACGCCAGCTGGCGCCCGGAATGAAGCGCCACCAGCGGCTGTAGTCGCGCAGCGAGACTTCGGACGCCGTGCCGACGAAAACCATGGCGCCGGGCACGAGCAGCCGGTCGTCGGGGCGCGGGGTGCCTGGGGGCAGCTGGACCTTCAGGTCTTCCCAGCGGGGTTTCTGTTCGGCCGTCGTGACATACCCGGTGGCGTCGACGAAACGGCGGAATTCCGCGTTCGTCACATCGTGGGTATCCATCCAGAAACCGCTGACCCGCACGCGATGCGGCGGCAATTCATTGGGCTGCGACAGTTTATGGTCGTTGCCCATGCGGAATTCGGCGCCCGGAATCCAGGCCATGCCCGTCGGCCCCTGTTTGCCGTCACCGAGCGTGACGGTCGGCGCACCGGGCTTCGAGGGAGTGCCGGTGCTGGCCACATAAGCGCCCAGGGCGCTTGCGCCAAGCAGTATGCCAACCACCGTTAAACCGACTTTCAGTTGTTGCTTCACGTGCCCCTCCGTACTTCCGTGGAAACGAAACGGTGCGCTCTGGCCGAGCGCTTTTGGGTATCACGAATGGCTTATCGCTTTGAAGCTGAAACAGGACTGCGTCTGGCGGGTCTGGGTTGCGTTGCATGAATGCCGAAATGGCTGCCCACATTATCTGAACGGCAAATGGCGAGGCTGACTTTTGTTAGCGCTCGCAACGCAGGGCATTTTCGGGAATACCCGGATTTTCCGAGGAAGAATATTGGAAAATATGGGATTATCTGAATTATTCAGTAACCTTAATAATGAGAATAATGCGCCGGGGTGATCGGGATTATCTGGTGCGGCAGTACGGGAGGACTGCGCGGATTATCTCTGCGGCGTGCCGTGCCAGGCTTGCGCCAGCCGCAGATGCGATTGCACCCGGTCCTCGTGGCGATGGGCGTTGGTGGTGACGATCAGTTCGTCGGCCTCGGTGGCGCGTACCAGCGTTTCCAGGCCCTGCACGACTGTATCCGCATCGCCCACGAATTGGGTACGCGTGCGGTCCTGCACCAGGTCGGCTTCCAGTTCGATGCCTTGGGCTTCTTCCGGCGACAGGTAGCGCGTGGCGCCCTCGCCCCGGCGAATACCTTGCACCCACGCGCCATAGGGCGTGGCGATGCGCCTGGCGTCGGCGGCATCACGCCCCACCACCACGTCGGCCGATATCATCAGGTACGGCCGGGCCTGCGTGGCCGACGGCACGAAGGCCCGGCGATAGGCGTCCACGGCCTGCAGCGCAGTCGCCGGGCTGACGTGGTAATTCACCGCGAACGGCAAGCCAAGCCGGCCGGCCAATTGCGCGCTTTCGCCCGCCGACGACCCCAGCACCCAGGTCTGCAGCGCGGCGCCCACGCCCGGCGTGGCCTGCACGCGGCTGCCGTCCGCTGCCGCATAGGTGCCGGCCAGCAGGGCAAAGAGCGCATCCACGGCCGCCTCGAATGGCAAGGGCTGCGCTTGCGGTTGCAGCAGGATGGCTTCGCGGGCCAGCCCACGGCTGGCGCGTTGCGGACGGGAGACCGGCGGCGCGGGGATCAGCAGGCCGTTGATGACGCGGTCGCCTTGCGTCGCGGGGATTGCCCCACTTGGCGCCGCAGCGGCGGCGCCCGCTGGATCCCCTGCCCCGTCGGCCAGCGGCGCGGCGCGCCTTGCCGCGGCCAGCCCGCGGCCCAACCCCAGGTCGATGCGGCCGGGATGCAGAGCGTCCAGCGTGCCGAAGGCCTCGGCGATGGCCAGCGGCGTGTGATAGCCCAACAGCGTGGCACCGGACCCGACGCGCAGCCGCGTGGTCACGGCCGCCACCTGGCCGATGACGATCGGCGCGGCCGAACTGGCAAGACCTTCGGACAGGTGGTGTTCCGCCAGCCAATAACGAAGGTAGCCGGCCTGTTCGGCCCGGCGCGCCAGGTCGACGGTGTTGGCCAGCGCCTGGCGGGCGTCGGACCCGGACGAGATCGGCGCCAGGTCCAGGATGGACAGCGGCACGCGCGGCGGGCGGTGGGCGGCCCGGGAAGGATCGCGGCTCATGCCGGCACCGCCTGGGTCGCCAGGCCCAGATGCTCGCGCAGCGTCGTGCCGGCGTAGTCCTGCCGGAATACGCCCTTTTCCTGCAGCAACGGCACCACGCGATCGACGAATTCCTCGATGCCGCTGGGGATCAGGTGCGGCACCAGGATGAAGCCGTCGGAGGCGTTCTGCTGCACGTAGCGGTTCATCTCGTCGGCCACCTGGGCCGGCGTGCCGACGAATTGCTGGCGGCCGGTGACCTTGATGATCAGGTCGCGGATGCCCAGGTTTTCGCGCCGGGCCAGCTCGCGCCATTGATGTGCGGTGGCCAGGTTGTCGTCGTGCTGGCGGGTGCGGCCCTTGGCGACCGTGGCGGCGGACACGTCGGGATCGAAGTCCGGTAGCGGCCCGTCGGGATCGAAGCCGGACAGGTCGCGGTTCCACAGCTGTTCCAGCAGCACGATGGCGGTTTGCGGGCTGACCTGCTGGCGCCGTACCTCGGCATGGCGCGCGGCGGCGTCTTCGGGGGTGTCGCCCAGCACGAAGCCCACGCCGGGCAGGATCTTCAGGTCGGCCTCGGCGCGGCCGTACCTGGACAGGCGCGCCTTGACGTCGGCGTAGAAGGCCTGGCCCTGTTCCAGCGAGCCGTGGCGGGTGAAGATGGCGTCGGCGCTGCGGGCGGCGAATTCCCGGCCCTGGCTGGAATCGCCGGCCTGGATGATGATCGGATGGCCTTGCGGCAGCGGCGGCACGTCCAGCCGGCCGCGTACGTTGAATTGCGCGCCCTGGTAGTCGAAGGCGCCGCGGCCGTCGTCGCCGCCGTCCCAGAGATGCCGCGCCAGCTCGACGAATTCTCGGGCGCGTTCATAGCGCTGTTCATGCGGCAGGTAGGCGCCACGGCGGAAATTCTCGCCGGTGAACGCGCCGGGCGAGGTCACCACGTTCCAGGCTGATCGACCACCCGACACGTGGTCCAGCGTGGCCAGCTGACGGGCCAGGTTGTAGGGTTCGTTGAAGGTGGCATTCAGCGTGCCGGCCAGGCCGATGCGCTCGGTGACCGCGGCCAGCGCCGCCAGCACCACCAGCGTATTGGGCCGCCCCACCACGTCCAGGTCGTGCAACTGGCCGCGCTGTTCGCGCAGGCGCAAGCCTTCGGCCAGGAACACAAAGTCCAGCTTGCCGCGTTCGGCGGCGCGGGCGAAGCGTTCGAAGGATTCGAATTCGATCTGGCTGCCCGCCTGCGGGTCGCTCCAGACCGTCATGTTGTTCACGCCCGGGAAATGCGCGCCCAGGATCACTTGCTTCTGTGCCATGGTCAACGGGCTCCTTGGCCTGCAGTCGCGTAGCGGTTGGTGGCGGGGGCCAGCCCGAGGCGGCCGCGCAGGGAAATCGGCGGGAATGACGCATCGATGTCGGCTGCCGCGGCCAGGCCGGCGTCTTGCAGCAAGGGCAGCAGCACGTCGGTCACGACGGCTACGTCGCGCCGTATGTCGCGCGGGTGCAGACGCACACCGGCGAAGCCGGCGTCGCGCCAGGCCAGAATGCGTCGGGCCAGCGCCTGGACGGCGTGGGGTGCGTCTTCCCGTCCTGCCCTTGGCGCCGCAGCGTCGGCGGCGTCGTCGAACGAAACGGGCACATCCACGACGTAGCGCAGCGGCGCCAGATGGCGCCCGGCCTGCTGCTGGGCGCTGTCCAGCGCCTGGCGTTGCGCCGTCCACGCGGCCGAGTCGGCGGGCTCGGGCACGAAGAGAATGTCGGCATGCCGGGCAGCCCAGGCCAGGTCGCCGTCTTCGCGCCAGGTCACCGCGACGGGCGGCTGCCCTTGCGGCGGCCGCGGCACGATGGACGGGCCGCGTATCGACAAGGTCGGCGTCTTCACGTCCACGTAATGCAGCTTGTCGCGATCGACGAAACGGCCCGTGGCCACGTCGCGGATGATGGCGCCGTCTTCCCAGCTGTCCCACAGCCGCCGCACGCCGTCCACGGCGCCTGCGGCATCCTGGTACAGGCCATCGCGGGTCAGCGGCAGGCCATAACTGTCGGCGCCGGCATGGGCGACGGCGGCGTCCACGTCCGGCAGCGCGGGCACGACGGGCACCAGCCCCGCCCTGCCCCGCGTCACGTAGTCCAGCGTGGCGATGGCAGTGGACACATGGAACGGCTCGGTGGTGCTGACCACCACCGCCGGGAGCAGGCCGATGCGGCGCGTGGCCGGGCCGATGCGGGCGAGCAGCAGCGTCGCATCCAGCGCGCTTTGGCCGGGCGAGCCGGCGCGGGCCCACAGGTCGTCGAAGGTGGCGAAATCCAGGCCGGCCTCGTCGGCTTGCCTGATGGCGTCCAGCCAGGGCCACCACGCCTCGGCCGTTTCGGCGCTCGCAACGGCGTGCGCTCGGATGTCGCTGCCATCACGGGGCGCGGACGGCCCGCCGTTGAACGCCAGGCCGATGGGAAAAGGATTGGGTAGGGTCATGATGTTGCGGCCTCAGGCCGCCAGGTCCAGGGTCAAGGGCGCAGGCGCGGCAACGGCCGCCAGCGCGTGGCGACCGCCCGGCGTGTCGCCCAGCAGCGCCTGCGTGTAGGGATGGGTAGGCCGTTCGAACACCTGCTCGACCGGCCCCTGCTCGGCCACCTGGCCGCGCCGCAGCACGACCACGTGGTCGGAAATCTGCCGCACCACCGCCAGGTCGTGCGACACGAACAGATAGCTGACGCCCAGGTCGGCCTGCAGGCGCTGCAGCAGCGCCAGGATGCGGGCCTGCACCGATACGTCCAGCGCCGAGACGGGCTCGTCCAGCACCACCAGTTCGGGTTCGATGGCCAGCGCGCGGGCAATCGCCACGCGTTGGCGCTGGCCGCCCGACAGGCGGGCGGGCCGGCTGTCCAGCAGATCGGGGCTGAGTTCCACCGCGTGCAGCAGCTCGGCCGCGCGTTCGCGGCGCGAGGCCCGGTCGCCCAGACCGAAGGCGTGCAAGGGCTCGGTGATGATGGCTTCCAGCGTGAAACGCGGGTTCAGCGAGGCATAGGGATTCTGGTAGACCACCTGCACCCGTCGGCGAAAGTCCTGCAACTGGCCGCGGCTGAGCCGGGTGACGTCGCGGCCGTCGAACCAGACCTGGCCGGCGTCGGGCCGTTCCAGGCACAGCGCGATGCGCGAGGTCGTGGACTTGCCGGACCCGGATTCGCCCACCAGGCTGGTCGTGCCATGGCGCGGCACATGGAACGACACGCCGTCCACCGCCCGAACCTCGCCGAAGCGTTTGGCCAGGTTTTGCACGACCAGCAGCGGCGCGTGCCCGGCGGGCCTGGCCGGCGCAGGCGGGCCGCCCTGCCGCAAGCCGGGTGCGGCGGCCAGCAGCGTTTGCGTATAGGGATGCGCCGGCCGGGCGCGCAAGGGCCGCGCCGCGCCGGTCTCGACGATGCGGCCGCCCTGCATCACGGCCACGCGGTCGGCGCGGTCGAACGCCACGCCCAGGTCATGCGTGATCAGAAGCACGGCGATGCCCTTGCGGCGCACCAGCGCTTCCAGGTGGTCTAGCACCTGCCGCTGCACCGTCACGTCCAGCGCGCTGGTGGGTTCATCGGCAATGATCAGCGCGGGTTCGTGCGCCACAGCCATGCCGATCAGCACCCGCTGGCGCATGCCGCCGGACAGCTCGTGCGGAAAGCTGCGCGCCACCCGTTCGACATCGGCCAGGCCCACGTCGGCCAGAATGCCGGGCACGCGGCGGCGCGCCTCGGCCTTGGACACGCCGTGCACGGTCAGCGCTTCTTCCAGCTGCGTGCCGATGCGCTTGACCGGGTCCAGCGACAAGCCCGGGTCCTGTGGCACGAAGCCGATGCGGCGGCCGCGCAGGTCTTGCCAGACGGACTCTGGCGCATGGGCCAGTTCCACCCCTTCGAGTTCGATGCTGCCGCCGCGCCGCTGGGCGTTGTCGGGCAACAGGCCGATCAGGGCCGCGGCTGTGGTCGACTTGCCGGAACCGGATTCGCCTACCAGCGCGACGATCTCGCCCGGCTGGATGGCCAGGGACACGTCCGTGACGGCGGCGCGCCAGGCGCCGCTGGCGGCGTCGCGGTAGGCGACGTCCAGGTTGCCCAGGGCCAGCACCGGGCCAGCGTGGGGTGCGGTCATGATGATTCTCCCAAGTCCTGCGCGTGGCGGGCGATCTGGTTGGCCGACAGCACCACGGCCGCGACCACCATGCCCGGCATGGTCGTGTACCACCAGGCCGCCGCGATGTAGTTGCGGCCCTCGGCTATCAACAGCCCCCATTCCGGCGCGGGCGGCGGCGCGCCAAAGCCCAGGAAGCTGAGCGAAGACACCGCCAGCACGGCGGCGCCGAATTCCAGCGCGGCCAGCGCCAGTACCGGGCCGGCGGCGTGCGGCGCGATGTGGCGCAGCAGGATGCCGCGCGTGCCCACGCCCGAGGCCACCGCGGCCTCGACGAACACCGCGCCGCGCCAGCGCAGCACTTCGCCGCGCATCAGGCGTCCGAACGTGGCCACGTACGAGAGCCCCACGGCAATGGCGATATGGACGGTGCCAAAGCCCAGCACGGTCACGATCGCCATCGACAGCAGCAGCGTCGGAATCGCCATCAGCACGTCGGTGGCGCGCATCAGCACCGCATCGATCCGCCCGCCCAGGAAGCCGGCGAGCAGGCCGATGGCCCCGCCCAGGAACAGTGCGATCAGCACGGCCAACGCCGTGGCCTGCAGTGACGTCGATGTGCCGTGGACGGTGCGCGCATAGATGTCGCGGCCCAGGTGGTCGGTGCCGAACCAGTGGCTGGCCGACGGCGCCAGCAGCGCGTCCTGGGGCACGCCGCGCAAGGGGTCGGCCGAGGTGAAGGCCTGCGGCGCCAGCGCCCAGCCCAGCACCAGCACAATCACGGCCAGGCTCAGCGCCAGCATGGGCTTGGCCCGCAGCGTCGCCAGGAACGCCCACAGGCGGCCAGGGCGTGCGCCGGGCCGGGAAGCCAGGGTTTGCGTCGTCATGCCAGCGCCCTCGCCCGGTTGCGGGTGATGCGCGGGTCCAGCAAGGGATACGCCAGGTCCACCACCAGGTTGACGATGACGAACACGGCGGCCGCCAGCACCACCACGCCCTGCACCACCGGAATGTCCTTGACGGCCACCGCGCCCTGCGCCAGCCGGCCGATGCCTTCGCGCGAGAACACGGTTTCCGTGACGACCGAGCCGGCCAGCAGGTTGCCCATGAGCACGCCGGTCATGGTCAGCACGGGAATGGTGGCGTTGGGCAGCACGTGCGTGAACAGCAGCCGCCGACGCGACAAGCCCTTGGCCCGCAAGGCCGCCACGAAGGGCTGCCCCCACACAGCCGACAACGAGCGCGACAACACCTGGGCCACGGTGGCGGCGGTGGGCAAGGCCAGCGTGGCCGCCGGCAGCACCAGCGATTGCCAGCCTTCGTTGCCCATGGCCGGAAACACCGGCAACGTGAACGACAGCCATTGCAGCAGCAACAACCCGACCCAGAACGTGGGCAGGCACACGCCCAGCGACGGCGCCGCCTGCAAGGCCGAACGCAGGCGGGGATGACGGGCAGAACTGGCGGCCAGCGCCAGGCCCAGACCCAGCACCAGGGCGGCCGCCAGCGCGCTGAGCGCCAAGGCCGCCGTGGCCGGCGCGGCCTGCGCCAGCATGGCCGACACCGGCTGCCCGGTCTGGATCGATACGCCCAGGTCCAGCCGCAGCGCCTGCCAAAGGGCGATGCCGTACTGCACCACAAGCGGCTCGTCCAGGTGGTACTGGGCGCGCAGCGCCGCCACCTGGGCCGGGTCGACCAGGCTGGCATCGCCCTGGTTCAGCATGATGCTGACCGGATCGCTGGGCAGGATGTACAGGATCACGAACGATACGGTGTAGGCCGCCCACAGCACGAAGGCCGACTGGGCGGTGCGGCTCAGGGCGTAGCGCCAGGCATCCGTGCCGGCAGCGGCCGGCAACACGGTCTGCGTCATGCGGCCTCCCTACTTCTGCAGCCAGGTGTCGTAGAACTGCAGCCGCGACGAGGCGTCGTAGTGCAGGCCCTGGACGTGCTTGCCCGTGGCGCCCACCGTGGCCAGTTCCACCAGCGGAATGGCGTGGCCGTCGGCCACCAGCAGCTCGGCGGCGCGGGCGATCAGCTGCTTGCGCTGGGCCGGATCCTGCGCGGCGGCGGACTGCGCCAGCACCGCATCCACCTCGGCCGGGGCGCGGAAGTTGACGTTGCGGCCGCTGGCCAGGAACACGGTGCGCAGGATGTCCGGGTCGGCGCGCGTCAGGTTGTAGAACTGGATCGGCATCTTGCCCGTGTCGCGAATGGCATTGACCTGGCCGATGACGCTTTTCTTCAGTTGCAGGTCCACCCCGATCTCGCGCAGCTGCTGCTGGATCAGCTCCAGGTAGGTCACCGACTGCCAGTATTCCAGCCGCACCGTCAGCCGTTCGCCGTTCTTTTCGCGGATGCCGTCCTTGCCGGGCAGCCAGCCATCGTCCTCCAGCAGCTTGATGGCGCCCTTGGGGTCGTAGGCCAGCGCCTGCGACTGGTCGACATACGATGGCGTGGTCTTGGCCAGCACCGACGTCGCCGGCTGCTGGTAGCGCGACAGGATGGTCTGCAGTTCGGGGCGGTTGATGCCCTTGACCAGCGCGCGGCGCACGGCCGGCGTGGCCCACAGGGGCAGCGATTCGTTCGGGAAGAAGCTGTACACCAGCCCAGGGTTGCTGCGCGCCAGGATCGGCAGGCCTTGCGCCAGCAGCACCTTTTCGTCCTGCGGCTGCACGCTGGTGTTCACATCCACCTGGCGCGACAGCAGGCTGCCGTTGCGCACGCCCGATTCCGGAATGATGCGAAATTCGATGCCTTCCAGGTAGGCCTTGTCGCGATGCGTGGCCAACGATGACGGCCAGGCGTAATCGTCGCGCCGTTGCAGCCTGGCGCCCTGGTTGTGCGTGAACGAGGTCAGCACGAACGGCCCGGACCCCACCACGTGCCCCTGGCAGCGTTCTTCGTACGACCTGGCCAGCGTCGCCTTGGACAACAGGCCCAGGCTCATCGTCGACGTGGCCTGCAGGAACTGGGCGTTGGGTTCCTTGAAGACGACCACGACGGTATGCGCGTCCGGCGCCTCAATGCGGTCCACGCCGGCCAGGTAGGTCGACGCCAGCGAGGCGCGCGCGCCCATCTTCACGATGCCGTCGAAGTTGGCCTTGACCGCATCGGCGTCCAGCTTGCTGCCGTCGCTGAAGGTCGCGCCGTCACGCAGCACGAAGGTGAAGCGGCGGTTGTCCTCTTCGGCCTTCCAGCTCGTGGCCAGCCACGGCACGATGTTGCCCGTCTCGGGGTCCTGGTCGGTCAGCGAATCGGTGATCTGGCGGCCGATGTTCAGCGCGGTGTTGTTGCCGGGCTGCTGCGGATCGACGCAAGCCGGGTCGCCGTCTAGCGCCACCTTGAGAATGCCGCCGTACTGCGGTGTGGCGCCATGCGCCGGGGTCGCCGCCAAGGCGAAGACCGCTGCGCACAGGGCTGCGCCGAGCGGGGCGGCCCACCGGGGCGCGGACGCATCCCGGTGCGGATTCATCAAACTGGCTGTGCTGCGCTGCATTACCCTGCTTCCTTGTCTTGAAAGTGAAGCAATCCACTCTAAACAGGGCCGGGGCCGCGGCTAAATACATTCTGCGGATTTTCAAATCCGGCAGAAACTAATGCCGGCAAACGCAGCAGCCGTCGCGGCGCTCGCCGCGACGGCTGGCCACCACCTTTTCAAGCGGTTCGTCGCGACGCCGCCAGCCGCTGCACTACATCCAGCAGGCGGTCGATTTCATCAAAGGTGTTGTAGAACGCCAGCGAGGGCCGCACCGTGGTCTCAACGCCGAAACGGCGCAGGATCGGCTGCGCGCAGTGGTGCCCGGTGCGCACCGCGATGCCCTCTTCGTTCAGTGCATGGCCGACTTCTTCGGTGCTGTAGCCCTCCAGCACGAACGACATGACGCTGGCCTTGTCCGCGGCCGTGCCGATCAGCCGCACGCCCGGGATGGCGCCCAGCCCGCGCATGCCGTAGACCAGCAGGTCGTGTTCGTAGCGACCGATGTTCTCGATGCCCAGGCGGCTCACGTAGTCCAGCGCGGCGCCCAGGCCGACGGCGTCGGCGATGTTGCCGGTGCCGGCCTCGAACTTGTTGGGAATCGGCTGGAACACCGTTTTCTCGAAGGTCACGTCGGCGATCATGTTGCCGCCGCCCTGCCACGGCGGCATGTCTTCCAGCACCTCGCGCTTGGCCCAGACCACGCCGATCCCGGTCGGCCCGAATATCTTGTGTCCGGAAAACACGAAGAAGTCTGCGCCCAGGGCCTGGACATCCACCGCCAGGTGCGAGACCGATTGCGCGCCGTCCACCAGCACGCGCGCGCCGGCCCGATGCGCCAGGTCGATGATCTGTTTGACGGGCGTGACGGTGCCCAGCGCATTGGACACCTGCGTCACGGCCACGATGCGGGTGCGGTCGTTGAGCAGCTTCTGGTATTCATCGAGCCGCACCTGGCCGCTGTCGTCCACCGGAATCACGCGCAGCCGTGCGCCGCGGGCGGCGGCCAGTTGCTGCCAGGGCACGATATTGGCGTGATGCTCCAGGTGCGACACGATGATCTCGTCGCCCTCGCCCACGTGTTGCGCGCCCCAGCTCTTGGCCACCAGGTTGATGGCTTCGGTGGTGCCGCGCACGAAGATCACCTCGTTTACGTCGGGTGCGTTGATGAAGCGCCGCACCCGTTCGCGCGCCCCTTCATAGGCGTCCGTGGCGCGCGCCGCCAGTTCGTGCGCGGCCCGGTGGATGTTGGAGTTTTCGTGGGCGTAGAAATACGCGATCCGGTCGATCACGCTCTGCGGCTTGTGGGTGGTCGCGGCGTTGTCGAACCACACCAGCGGACGGCCGTTGACGCGTTCCTGCAATATCGGGAAGTCGCGCCGCACCGCATGCACGTCGAACGGCGGATGTGCGTCGGCGCCGGCCTGGGGCGCCACGCGCGCCTGGGGATGCGCGGGCGTGGTGTAGCCGCTGGGCAGCACCACGGCGTCAACGAAGTAATAGCGCGCATCTGCCGTGGGCGTGGCGGGGGCCGATACCGGCGCCGCGGGCGGTGCCGCGTGGGGCGGCGTCAGCGGCAGTCCGGCCAATTCGTCGCTGATCCGGGTGCCGCCCAGCACATTCGGCGATGCGGTCGGGTCAAGCGCCGGCTGGCCATGCCCCGGCGCCAGGAAGTAGTACGGCGGCGGCACACCCGTCGCGCCCGCGCCGAAGCGGGGTTCGTACGCCGGCACCGTCGCCACGACGCTGTCGGGCACGCCATTGCCCGCCGGCGCATGCGGCAGCAAGGCCGGGGCGCGATGCGCCAGCGACGGCAGTTGCGCCGGGGACGCCGGCACCAGGTTGGCGCCCGGCGCCACGCCTTGCGGAATCGGCGTGCCTGGCACGCTGGGGCCCAGGCCCGCCGGGCTGACCAGCGGCGAGCCTGGCGGCGCCACGTTCAACGGCGCCTGCACCCCGGGCGGCACCGGCGCGGGTGGCGTGACGCCCACCGCCTGCCCCGGCAGCGCCGTGAAGAAGGCATTGGCCAGGCGCGCCAGTTCGCCCGGGTCGATGGGCGCTTCCGGGGCGCCCGGCACTGTGCCGGAAAGCGCGGCGAAGCGCGGAGAGGAATCGGCTTGAGCCATCGTGCCGCCTACTTGTAGGTATCGGGATAGTCGTGGTACTTGCCGATCTCGACCTCGTCGAGCACCGCCAGCGCATCATCGGCCAGCAGGGCCAGCGAGCAATACAGCGAGATCAGGTACGACGCGATCGCGTGGTTGTTGATGCCCATGAAGCGCACCGACAGGCCCGGGCTTTGCTCGCCGGGCAGGCCCGGCTGGTACAGCCCGACCACGCCCTGGCGCTTGTCGCCCACGCGCAGCAACAGGATCTTGGTCTTGCCGTCGGCCACCGGCACCTTGTTCGAGGGAATCAGCGGAATGCCGCGCCAGGTGATGAACTGCGACCCGAACAGGCTGACGGTAGGCGGCGGCGTGCCGCGGCGGGTGGCCTCGCGGCCGAAGGCGGCGATGGCCAGCGGGTGCGTCAGGAAAAAGGCCGGCTCCTTCCAGACCTTGGTCAGCAATTCGTCCAGGTCGTCGGGCGTGGGCGCGCCGGTCAGCGGAAAGAGGCGCTGCTCGTCGGTCACCTGCGACAGCAGGCCGTAATCGGGGTTGTTGATCAGCTCGCTTTCCTGGTTTTCCTTGATGGTTTCGATCGTCAGGCGCAGTTGCTCCTTGATCTGGTCGTGCGGGCTGCTGTACAGGTCCGAAATGCGGGTGTGCACGTCCAGCACGGTGCTGACGGCGTTCAGGAAGTACTCGCGCGGCTGCTCTTCGTAGTCCACGAAGGTGCGCGGCAACTGGTTTTCGTCTTCGCGCGCGGTGCACGTGACTTTGATGTTTTCGGGATTCTTGACCTTGTTCAGGCGGTAGATGCCCGCTTCGACCGGTACCCATTGCAGCAGATGCGTCAGCCAGCGTGGGCTGATGGTGGAAAGCTGGGGTACGGTCTTGGTCGCATTGGCCAACTGCCTTGCGCCGTTGTCGCCCAATGCGACGGTCCCGCCTACGGTGGCACTCATTGAAATCTCCGAAGTGAACAGACAAGCAAAACAAACGAGCAAAAAAATAGGGCCGAAGCCCTACGAGGATGAGCGGTACGTGCTGCGGGGGCCGGCCTGGGTGACCGTGGCGCCGGGCGCGACGTCATCCGTGATCCAGACGTTGCCGCCGATGACGGCGCCCTGCCCCAGCGTCACGCGGCCCAGGATGGTGGCGCCGGCATAGATGACCACGTCGTCTTCGACAATGGGATGGCGCGCCTGGCCTTTTTCCAGGTTGCCCTCGGCGTCGGTCGAAAAGCGCTTGGCGCCCAGCGTCACGGCCTGATAGATCCGTACGCGCCGGCCCAGGCGCGCGGTTTCGCCGATGACGACGCCGGTGCCGTGGTCGATGAAGCAGCCCGGACCGATCTGCGCGCCGGGATGGATGTCGATGCCGGTTTCGCCATGGGCGATCTCTGCCGCGATGCGCGCCAGCAGCGGCAGGTCCAGCAGGTACAACTGGTGCGCCAGCCGGTGATGGATCAGGGCATGGATGCCGGGATAGCACAGCAGCACTTCATCGACGCTGCGCGCGGCCGGGTCGCCCTGGTAGGCAGCCAGCACATCGCTGTCCAGCAGGCGGCGCACGTCCGGCAGCGCGGCCGCGAACCGGCGCACGATGGCCGTGGCGTGCTCTTGAACTTCGGGATGGTCGGGCGCGTTGCGGCGCAGTTCCAGCCGCGCCTGCTCCAGCAGGCTGCGCAGCGCCGCGTCCAGCGTGTAGCCGACGTAGAAGTTCTCGCTTTCATGGCGCATGTCCACCGGCCCCAGCCGCATCGGAAACAGCGCACGCTTGAATTTGTCGAAGATGTCCGCCAGCGCTTCGCGTGACGGGAATTCACGCTCGCCCGGTTCACGCGTGCGCTGCTGCGAGGTTCGCCATTCGGCGCGGATGCCGTCCAAGGCCCGCACCACCCCTTCCAGATCGAACACCGCCATATCAGTCCTGCACCCAGGGCAAGCCATGAAAGCGCCAGCCGTCGCGCAGGCCGCGATGCTGGTGGGCATCGAGTTCGCCTTCAAAGCCTTCGAACACATTGAAGACGGCCGAAAAGCCTGCCTTGGCAGCGGCCTCGGCGGCCAAGGCGGAACGCTTGCCGCTGCGGCACAGCAGCAGCACCACGGCGTCCTTGCCGCCGGCGCTGGCGACCTTGGCTTCCAGCTCGCGCACGAACCGCGGGTTGCGCGTCAGGCTGGTGCCGGTGGCCCATGGCACGTGCACGGTGCCCGGGATATGGCCCACGAAGGTGCGCTCTTCGGCCGAGCGTACGTCCACCAGCACGGCTTCGCCGTTCTGCGCCAGCGTCCAGGCGTCTATCGGCGATACGCCACCGGCATAGGCCAATTGACGGTTGCGCGCATCGGCGCGGGCCTGCTCCAGGGTGGCGGGCAGTTCGGAGATCGCGGAGTCGGGGGTGTCGTAGCTCATGGCGCAAAGGCCTCCAGGCAGTCATCGCATCCGGTGCGACGGAACCCACAATCTAGGCCTGAAACCGCGGAATCCAAATGAATAAAAAGTCGGAAATTAACAACTCCCGGTTGTGAAGCCGGCGCGGCCACGGCGGGCGCGTGCAACGCGCGGGATCAAACAAGCATATGTCTAGATATTCTTTGTCGCGGGGGCCGGGCTTACGTAGCATGACCGCAAGCTATTTCACGTCATTCGGGACCACCAAGCATGAGTTCGTATAAGAAACTGGCGTCGATCGACACGGCACGCCGGCGTTTGCTGTTTCATATCGGCGCCGCCGCGGCGGCCGGCGCGGCGGGCACCTTGCCCGGCGTCACCCTGGCGCAGACGCGCGAACAGGCCACCTTGGCCTCGGGCAGCGCGGGCTACACCTGGGCCCTGCCTTTTGTTGCCGAAAGCGGCGGCTACTGGAAGGCTCGCAACGTCGACCTGAAGGTGCTGGACTTTCCCACCGGCCGCGATTCGATGCAGGCCTTGCTGGCGGGGTCCGCCAACTTTTCCACCACCACCGACACCCCCGTGGTGTTCGCGGTGCTCCAAGGCCTGAAGCCCGGCATCCTGGCCAATTTCAGCCGCTATTCCTACGACATGAAGGTCGTGGCGCGCGAAGGCAGCGGCATCGTCGCCGACCAGCCCGCCAGCATCAAGGGCAAGAAGATCGGCACGCCCGCCGGCACCTCGGGCCAGTACGCGCTTGCCAAGTACCTGGAATTCGCCAAGCTGTCGGCCAGCGACATCACGCAGGTCAACCTGGCGCCCACCGACCTGATCGGCGCGCTGGTGCGCGGCGACATCGACGCGTTCTCATGGACCGCGCAGGCCGGCAACGCCGCCCTGCGCCAAAGCGGCGGCAAGGCCTTCTTCCTGACCCAGGCGGGCTACGAAAAGTACTTCCGCAGCCACCAGTTGCTGCTGGTCAACCAGAACACGCTGGACACGCGCCAGGCCCTGGTCAAGGACGCCATCGGCGCGCTGCTGGACGCCGAAAAGCGCATCGCCCAGGACCCGGCGTGGCCCGAGCTGATCGCCGGCCGCATCCGCAGCACGGCCGCCGAGGTCAAGGAAGCGACCTCGGTGTTCGAGTTCAAGGTGGGTTTTGACGAAAGCTTCATCGACGACCTGGTCAGCCAGGCCAAGTGGGCCATCGATGCCAAGCTGGCGCCCGCGCCGGCCGGCGACCTGCGCGCCCTGTTCCGCGCCGCCATCAAGGACGCGCCGCTGTCTGCCGCCGCGCCCGATCGCGTCAAACTGGCCTGACGGCATGGCTGCGTTGATCGAATTCCAGCGCGTGTCGCAGTTCTTCACGACGCGCGGCGATACGCCGGCCCAGGCCCTGCACCAGGTGTCGCTGGACATCGAGGCCGGCGAATTCGTCTGCCTGATCGGCCCGTCGGGCTGCGGCAAGACGACGCTGCTGCATCTGCTGGCGGGTTTTCTGCAACCCACCGATGGCCAGGTGCGCTTTCGCGGCCAGCGGGTCGAACGCCCCGGCCCGGAACGCGGCGTGGTGTTCCAGGAATATGCGCTGTTTCCGTGGATGACCGCGCGGCAGAATGTCGAATTCGGCCTGCGCGCCCTGGCGGTGCCCGCCGACCAACGGCGCAGCCGGGCGCTGGCTGCCCTGGCGCGCGTGGGCCTGTCGGCCGCCGCCGAACGCTATCCCCACGAATTGTCCGGCGGCATGCGCCAGCGCATCGCCGTGGCCCGTTCGCTGGTGGTCGAGCCCAAGGTGCTGCTGATGGACGAGCCCTTCGCCGCCGTCGACGCCATGACCCGCGCCACGCTGCAGAAAGACCTGCTGCGCCTGTGGCAGGAAACCGGCGTATCCGTCGTGTTCGTCACGCACAACATCGACGAAGCCATCTTCCTGGCACAGCGCGTCGTGGTCATGGCGCCGCACCCCGGCACCCTCAGCGACGACCTGCGCATCGACCTGGACTATCCGCGCCAACGCGGATCCGTTGCATTCGCCCAGCACTACAACCGCATCGAAGCCGCCCTGGCCGGCGCTCCTGCAAGGCAAGCCGCATGAATTCCCTGACCCTGGGCCGCGCGCCCGACGCCGCCGAGGCGGCCGATCCGCAGGCGAGCGCCGCTGACGCGGGCCATCCCGCCGCCACCATCGCCGAACGCTTCCAGCAGGCGCATCGCCGCCAGACCCGCGCCAAGCGCCGCCAGCGGCTGCTGCTGAACCTGGCCGGCATCGCGCTGTTCCTGCTGGCCTGGGAAGCGGTGCCCTACCTGTTTCCGTGGATGAACCCGGCGCTGTTCCCGCCGCCTTCGCGCGTGTTGCAAGCTGCGCTGCCCTTGATCGCGTCGGGCGAACTGGCCTCGCACATCATCGCCAGCCTGTCGCGCGCCGCGGCCGGCTTCAGCATTGCGCTGGTGCTGGGCATCTCGGCCGGCATCCTGACGGCCCGCGTCGAGGCGCTGCATCACCTGAGCGAGCCCGTGCTGCACGGCTTTCGTTCGGTGCCGTCACTGGCCGTGGTACCGCTGGCCGTGCTGTGGTTCGGCATCGGCGAGTTGCCCAAGATCGCGCTGATTGCCTGGGGCGCGTTCTTCCCGATCTGGATCACCACCTTCATCGGCGTGCGCGACACGAACATCGTCTACTTGCGTTCGGCGGCGGCGCTGGGCGCGGGCCGGGTGCGTACCCTGTTCCAGGTGATCCTGCCCGCCGCCCTGCCCTTCATCCTGGCCGGCGTGCGTCAGGCCATCGCGGTGTCGCTGATCGTGCTGGTAGCCGCCGAACTATCGGGTTCCACCCGCGGCATTGCCTACATGATGTCGCTGGGCCACCAGTTGTTCCAGGTCGAGATCATGTTCATCGGCCTGGTGCTGCTGGGCGCGTTCGGCTTCGTGGCCGACCGGCTGTTCGTCTGGGTCGTCAAGCGCCTGTTCCCCTGGTATCAAAGCGCGTCCTGACATGCCCATCCATCCTGCGCGGGCGCATCCCCGCCCGCTGGTGCTGCGCAACGCGCGCATCCATACCTTTGACGATGCGCGACCATCGGCCCGGGCCATTGCCCTGGTCGACGGCAAGGTGGCCGCGTTCGACGACGCGGCCATAGCCCTGGCAGACCGGGGTGCGCGCGCGATCGACCTGCAAGGCGCCACGGTCATTCCGGGCATCAACGATGCCCATGCCCACATGGAACGCGAAGGCCTGAAGACGCTGCGTCCATCGCTGGCCGATGCGCGCAGCGTGGCGGACGTGCTGCGCGTGGTGCGCGATGCGGCCCGGACGACGCCGCCTGGCGACTACATCGTGACCATGCCCGTGGGCACGCCGCCC
Organism: Achromobacter sp. DH1f; assembly: GCF_000633435.1. Classification (NCBI taxonomy): domain Bacteria; kingdom Pseudomonadati; phylum Pseudomonadota; class Betaproteobacteria; order Burkholderiales; family Alcaligenaceae; genus Achromobacter; species Achromobacter sp. DH1f. The sequence goes on from NZ_AYMF01000023.1 coordinate 208,906, forward strand.
TATTACTTCGGCGGCGCGGCGCAACTGGCCGAAGGCCGCCTGCCCACCCGGCAGGAACTGGATGCCGCGGCCCCCGACCATCCGGTCTATATTCCCGCGCCCTTCGGCAATTGGGGCAAGCCGCCCGGCACGGCGGCGCTGAACAGCCTGGCCCTGGCCCGCAACGGCCTGACGCCCGATTCGCGGCCGCAATGCGCCGGCATCGTACTGGAGCGCGACGCGGCAGGCCAACTGACCGGCCATATCGTCGACCACAATTCGCGCCCCGCCCTGGAATTCGACCTGCTTGCCGACGTGCCGCGCTTTGGCTTCGCCGACCGCCTGAAGGGCCTGCGCGTGTCGCAGCGGCAATACCACGCCAAGGGCACCACCAGCATCTACGAAGGCCACGGCAGCGCGCCCGAAACGCTTTCCGTCTACCGCAAGCTGTGGGAAGACGGTGAACTGACAATGCGTACCACGCTGGTGGTCAGCCCCACCTGGACCGACCTGGCCGAGGCCGCCCGCGCCATGCGCGACTGGCTGGCCACGGCCCGCGGCCGCGGCCTGGGCGACCCCTGGCTGCGCGTCAGCGGCATCCACATTGCCTATGGCGGCGATCCGGTCACGGCCTGCTGCGCGCGCGCCAACCTGCCCGATACCGGTTGGTCCGGTTTTGTCGAACAGGCGGTGACGCCGGCGGATTTCCGCGCCCTGTGCCTGTTGGCCGCCGAGCATGACCTGCGGGTCAATGTCATCGTGTCGGACAAGCTGCACGAGGTGGTGCCGGTGCTGCGCGAGGTCGATGCCCGCTACCCGCTGGCCGGGCGCCGCTGGGTCATCCAGCACATAGCCCGAGCGCGTCGCGACGACCTGCTGGCGCTGAAGGCGCTGGACGTGCTGGTGACCACCATCCCCACCTATTTCCTGTGGAAAGGCGGCGCGGCCTACCTGGACGAGCCCGATGGCGGCGACAGCGTCGTGGCGCACGACACGATGCTTGAGTTGGGGCTGCCGCTGGCGCTGGCCACCGACAATATTCCCTACGACCCGTTCTTTTCGCTGTGGGTCGCGGGTGCGCGGCAAGAGCGCCTGACCGGCCGCGTCATCGGCCCGGACCAGGCGCTGTCCGCCCGCGCCGCGCTGCACGCCTTCACGGTGGCCGGCGCCCGCCTGAGCTTCGATGAAGACTGGAAGGGGCCGCTGGCGCCGGGTTTCGCGGCGGACCTTGCCGTGCTGGACCGCGATCCTCTGGACCTGCTGCCGGACGGCTGGCGCGATACGCAGTGCCTGTTGACCGTGGTCGGCGGCCACGTCGTGCACGACGCGGCGGGCATCGCTGCGCCATGACCGCATCGACCACGCCGGTGGCGATCATCGGCGGTGGCGCTGCCGGCACCTTGCTGGCGCTGCACCTGGCGCACCGCCACGGCACTGCCGTCACCCTCTATGACGGCGCCAATGCCTTCGGCCGCGGCGTCGCCTACAGCGCCACGTCGCCCTGGCATCGGTTGAACGTGCCCGCCGTGAGGATGGGGGGCTGGCATGCCGACGAACCGGATGCCTTCCTGGTGTGGCTGGCCGCCCGCGAAGGCGGCGCGCCCGCCATGCAGGCGGACCGTTACGTGGAACGCGCCGTGTACGGCGAATGGCTATCCGGCCTGTTGATGCGGGCCGTGGACAGCGGCTACGTGACGCGGGTGGCGCAGGATGTGACGGCGTTGACGCAGGCGGGCGCCGGGCATGGCGCCAATGTCGAGCCTGACGCCCGCGCTGCCGCTGGCCCTCGTTGGCGGCTGCATCTGGCCAACGGCGAACAGCATGCCGCCCATGCCGTGGCGCTGTGTCAAGGCAACGCGGCGCCGCGCGCGCTGCCCGGCGCCGTCGGCCAGGCGCGCTACCTGCACCAGCCCTGGCATCCGCAGGCCTTGGCGCAGATCCATCGGGACCACACGGTACTCATCGCCGGTTCGGGCGCCAGTGGCCTGGACAGCGTGCTGGAATTGTTGAACACCGGCCACCGAGGCCAGATCCACCTGGTGTCGCGGCGCGCGCTGCTGCCCCAGCCGGACGCCTTGCCCGGCCCCGACGCCACGCCCCTCGATCCACTGGCTGCCACCGCCGGGCCGGCCACCCTGCGCGCCCTGTTCTCCCGGGTCCGTGGCCAACTGGATCTGGCCTGGCATGCCGGCGAACCGTGGCAGCCCCTGATGGATGCCGTGCTGCGCCAGGCCGATGCCCGATGGGCTGGATTGACGTTGGCCGACCAACAACGCTTCCTGCGCCATGTGCGGCCCTATTGGATGGTGTTTCGCCACCGCGCGGATCCGGCGGCGCTGGCGCGACTGCGAATCGCCGAAGCCACCGGCCAACTGCATCGCATCGCCGGCCGCATCGATGCGGTGACGCCACGCGCGCAGGGCCTGGCGCCCAGTCTGCGTGTCACCCTCCACCGCGCCGGCCAACATCTGCCGGCCATCGACGCCGACTGGGTGGTCAACGCCACCGGCCCCGACGAACGCATCGCGCGGCGCCGGGACGACCTGCTGTCGCAACTGCTGCAGGACGGCCATGCCCGCGCCGGCGCCCTGGGGCTGGGCCTGGACGTGACCGAGGCCGGTGAAGTGCGTAACCGCCATGGCGCCGAGACGGCCGGACTGTATGCGCTGGGCTTGCCCACACGCGGCGTGTTCTGGGAAGTGACGTCGGTACCCGCGCTGCGCGCCCGCGCCGCGCCCCTGGCGGCGGTGATGGCCGAGCGTGCGTCCGACCCCGCAAATGCGGGTGACAAGGAGGACGGACGGCAGGCGCCGTCGCCCGACCCGCTGCCGCACGCTACTTACCCGGCCCCCCGCCCAACAGCTTGAACGACTGGTCCGCAGCGCGCAGGTTGCGCGATTCGCGGGTCCAGCCGATCTGGCGGCGGTAGCTGCCCAGCAGGCCGGCCTGGACCAGGGCGTCTTCATCGACCTGCACCGGTGCGTCCGCGTGCGGCGAGACGTACATGGCGTCTTCGGGGCACCAGGCTTCGCACATGAAACAGGTCTGGCAGGCGTCCTGCCGCGCAATCACGGGCGCCGCGCCCTCGACGATGTCGAATACGTTCACCGGGCAGACCCGCACGCAGATATTGCAGCCGGTGCAGCGGCTATCGCTGATCAGCTCGATCATGCCGCCAACCTCGCCAGCGCTTGTTGCGCCTGGGGTACGGCGCGCGGCGCCACCCAGACCTCGTCCAGGCCGCCCGACGTCAGGTGGTGGTACTGCGCGGCGTCCTGTTCCAGGAAGTCGTAGCGCTTGTGCATGCCGCGGGTTTCGCGGCGGGCCAGCGCGCTGCGGTACATCCAGCGCGACGTCGCCAGCATGGCCGCGGCCTCGCGGGTGGCCAGCAGGTCGGCGGCCGCCGCCGGTGCGGCGGCGCGCAGGGCCTGCCAGCGGGCATCCAGCCGCGCCACCGACGGTTCCAGCACGTCGGCCGTGCGGAAATAGTTGCGTTCGAACGGCATCACTTCCTCTTGCACCGCGCGCACCAGCGCGGCGGCGTCGGCTGCCTGCGCACCGGACCCGCGCAGGCCGGCCTGGCCGGCGCCTTGCGCTGCCCTGCCGCGGCCGCGCACGTCCAGGGCATGCCGGGCCGCGCCCGCGCCCGCCCACGATCCGGACGAGATCGCCCAGGCCGCGTTATGGCTGCCGCCGCCGGTAAAGCCGCCGCAGATCGGCTCGCGCGTGGCCGCATCCCCGGCCGCGTACAGCCCGGGCACCGAGGTGGCGCAGTCGGCGCCGGTCAGGCGCAGGCCGCCGGTGCCGCGCACCGTGCCTTCCAGCCGCAGGGTCACGGGGAAGCGTTGGGTAAAGGGATCGATGCCGCTGCGATCGAACGGCAGGAAGAAATTGGGTTGCGCGGCGCGCATGGCGGCACGGGTCGCCTCGTCGGCCAGGTCCAGCCGGGCGTAGACCTTCTGGCGCAGGAGTTCGCGAGCGATGACCGAACGCCCGCCCTTGGACGCCGCGCCAGGAATCGGCACGCCATCGGCATCGGTGAACGTCGCCCAGTTATAGAACAGCGTCTTGGTGACCGAACCGAATTCCGGCGCAATCGCATAGGCGTTGGAAAATTCCATGCCCGACAGTTCCGCGCCCAGCTCGGCGGCCATCAGCAGCCCGTCGCCGGTCAGCACGTTGCAGCCCAGCGCGCGGCTCAGGAAAGCACAGCCGCCGGTAGCGATGACCACCGCGCCGGCGCGCACCGACCAGGCGCCGCCACGCTGGCGGTCCACCCCGGCGGCCCCCGCCACGGCGCCATCGGCGTCACGCAGCAGTTCCAGTACCGGATGGTGGTCCAGAATCTTGCCGCCCGCCTGCTTGACCTGCTTGCGCATCAGGCGCATGTATTCAGGGCCTTGCAGCGAATTGCGGCGCGACACGCCGGCCGTGTCTTGCGGAAACGGATAGCCCCAGTCGGCCAGGGTATTGATGCCGTCCCAGGTCTGGTCCAGCACGCGGCTCATCCAGCCGGCATCGGCCAGGCGGCCGCCCATCTCGTAGCGGCTGGCCATGGCGGCCTGGCGCTTTTGCGGGTCCGGGTCCACGTACCAGACGGCGGTGCCGGCAGCGGCCGTGGCGCCCGACGAACCACAGTAGCCTTTGTCCGCCAGGATCACGCTGGCGCCCGCCTGTGCGGCCTGGATCGCAGCCCACGTCCCCGCGGGCCCGCCGCCGATGACGAGGACATCCGCCTCGTAGCCCGAATTGGCGCTGCCTTGCGGCGCCGCGTTGCTGACAGCCATGGAACCTCCGATGCGTATCTGCGTGATGCCAAAAATGGGATGGTAGGCCGGTGCGCCGCATCGGCGAACGACGGATCGGCGATTTGCAAATCACTTCGAACGCCGTTGCGCAGCGTGTCCTGCCATCGGGATCAGGCGACCGCTGCGGCCCGCACGGGTTCTGGCGCGCCGTGGCCGGAACCGGGGCGCGCCGCCAGCAGTTCACGCGTGTAGGCATGCCGCGGCGACTGGAACACCTGTTCCACCGGCCCCTGCTCTACCAGCGTGCCCGCCACCATCACCGCGACCCGGTCGCTGATCTGCCGCACCACATCCAGGTCGTGCGAGATCAGCAGATAGGTCAGGCCCAGGTCGGCCTGCAGCCGTTGCAGCAGCGCCAGCACCTGTTCCTGCACGGCCACGTCCAGCGCCGACACCGGCTCGTCCAGCACGATCAGGTCGGGCCGCAGGGCCAGCGCGCGGGCGATCGCCACCCGTTGCCGCTGGCCGCCCGACAGCGCGGCCGGCTTGCGCGTCAACAGCGCGCGGTCCAGCGCCACCTCGTCCAGCAATTCCAATGCGCGGGCGCGGCGTTCATGGCGGTTGCCCAGGCCAAAGGCGCGCAGGGGTTCGGTCAGGATGTCTTCGAGCGTGTAGCGCGGGTCCAGCGAACCGTACGGATTCTGGTGCACGAACTGAATGCGCTGGCGCAGCCGGCGCAGCGGTTCGCCCGTCAAGGCGCCGATGTCCTGCCCGCCGAATCGCACCTGGCCGGCCGTAGGAGTTTCCATGCGGACCACCATGCGGGCGGTGGTGGATTTGCCCGAACCGGATTCCCCGACCAACGCCAGCGTCTCGCCGCGCGCGATCTCGAACGACACGCCGCGCACGGCTTGCAGCGTGGCGCCACCCGCCAGGGAAAACGTCTTGGTCAGACCGCTCACGACCAGCATCGGCGGGCTGGCCGGCGCGCTGGGCAACCTTGCCGCCCGGCGGATCCGATCCGTGGCTCCGGGCCGCGCCGCCAGCAAGGCCTGCGTATAGGCGTGCCGGGGCTGCTCGAACACGTCCCGCGCAGCGCCGGCTTCCACGATCTGGCCATGCCGCATCACGATGACCCGGTCGGCGCGCTCGGCGGCCAGCGCCAGGTCATGGGTGATCAGCAGCACCGACGTGCCGCTGTCGGCCTTCATGATGGCCAATTGATCCAGGATGCGGCGCTGCACTGTCGCGTCCAGCGCGCTGGTGGGCTCGTCGGCGATCACCAGCCGTGGCCGGCACGCAAAGGCAATGCCGATCAGCACCCGTTGGCGCATGCCACCCGAGAGTTCATGCGGATACTGGCCGGCGCGCAGCGCGGGTTGCGACAGGCCGACCTGGTCCAGGATTTCCAGCGCCCGCTGCGGTGCATTGACGCGGTCCGCCAGGCCGTGGATGCGCAGCACCTCGGCCACCTGGTCGCCAATGCGCATGGCCGGGTTCAGCGCCACGCCCGGGTCCTGCGGCACCAGGCCCAGGCGGGCGCCGCGCAGCCGGCGCCAGGTGCGTTCGCTGGCGCGGGTCAGGTCTTCGCCCTGGAAGGTAATGCTGCCGCCCACGATGTGCGCGCCTTCCTGCAGCAGGCCGATGATGGCGTGCGCCGTGGTCGACTTGCCCGAACCCGACTCGCCCACGATGGCCAGCACTTCGCCGGGCAGCACCTCCAGCGACACGCCGCGCACGGCGTGCACCGGCTGGCGGCCCGCCAGGTAGGCCACGTGCAGGTCGTGGATGGCCAACAGGGGCGGCTCGGCCGTCATCATTGCATTCATCTCGCCTCCCGCAGGCGCAAGCGTTCAAAGGTTTTGCCCAGGCTGTTGGTGGACAGCACCACCAGGATGATCACGCCGCCCGGCATGGCCGTCAGCCACCAGGCGCGCACCAGATAGTTGCGTCCCTCGGCCACCAGCGTGCCCCATTCCGGCGCGGGCGGCGCGGCGCCGAATCCCAGGAAGCTCAAGGCCGAGACCGCCAGGATCGCCGCGCCGAATTCCAGGCCGGCCAGCACCAGCACCGGCCCCGCCGCATTGGGCAGGATGTGGCGGCGCAGCACCGAGAACCATCGTTCGCCGCTGCCGAACGCGGCTTCCACATAGGCGTGCGCCTTGATCCGCAACACCTCGGCGCGCATCAGCCGCGCGAAGGTGGCAATCGTGGCCACGCCCGCGGCCAGCGCCACGTTGACGGTGCCAAAGCCCAACACGGTCACGACCATCAGCGACAGCAGCAGGGACGGAATCGCCAGCAGCACGTCCACCGCGCGCATCACCGCGTCATCCACCGCGCGCCGCGAGAACCCGGCCAGCAGGCCCAGCACGCAACCTGCCGCCAGCCCCAGCGCCACGGCAATCACCGTGGCCTTCAGCGACAGCGCCGCGCCGTGCACCACCCGCGCATACACATCGCGGCCCAGGTAGTCGGTGCCGAACCAGTGTGCCCATGACGGCGGTCGCAGCCGCAACGCCACGCGGGTTTCGAACGGACTCTGGGCGCTGAACACGTGCGGCAGAAAGGCCCAGCCCAGCGCCAGCGCCACCACCGCCAGGGCCAGCACCAGCGCCACCGAGCGGCGCAGACTGCCCACGCGCGTGCGCCAGCCGGCGGGCAGCGCCAGGGACGGGCCGGCATCGCCAGGTGCGGCAGAAGCAATGACATGCAGACTGGCCATGGCTACCTCCTAAACCTCGCGCCGCCGTGCGGCGACAATGCGGGGATCGAACAAGGGATACAGCAGGTCCACCGCCAGGTTCACGGCCACGAAGACCAGCGTGGACAGCACCACCAGCCCCTGCACCATGGGAATGTCCTGCGCCTGCACGGCGATCTGGGTCAGGCGGCCGATGCCGGCCCGCGAGAACACGGTTTCGGTCACGACCGAACCGCCCAGCAGATGCCCCGCGCTCATGCCCACCAGGGTCAGCGCCGGAATCGCGGCGTTGCGCAAGGCGTGGCGCAAATGCACCCGGCGGCGCGACGCGCCCTTGGCGTAGGCCGTGTCGATATAGCCTTGCTGCAAGGCGGCCGCCAAGCTCTTGGCCAGCACCTGTGCGACGGCCGCGCTGGTCGGAATGGCCAGGGTCAGCGCAGGCAGTATCAGCGAGGCAAAGCCGGTATTGCCCGTGGCCGGCAGGAACGGCCAGCCGAACGAGAAAAACTGCAGCAGCACCAGCCCGATCCAGAACGACGGAATGCTGACGCCCAGCGGCGGCAGACACAGCAGCAGCTCGGACAGCCAGCGCCGCCGCGTATAGGTCGCGGCCAGCGCCACCGCCAGCCCCAGCGCCAGCGACACCGCCAAGGCCAGTGCGGCCAGCGCCAGGGTCTGGGGCAAGGCTTGCAGCACGGTCGCGGCCACGTCGTGGCCGTTTTCGATGGATACGCCGAAGTCGCCCTGCAAGGCACGGGCAAGGCCGCTCAGGTACTGCACGATGATGGGCTGGTCCAGCCCGTAGCGCGTGCGCAGCTGCGCCACCTGCGCCGCGTCGGCCAGCACGCCCTCGCCGCGGGCATCCAGCATGATGGCGATGGGGTCCCCCGGCAGCACGTACAGGATCAGGAACGATACCGAGAACGCGGCCCACACCACGAACACCGCTTGTGCAAGGCGCGACAGCAGATAGCGGCGCATGGCGGGCTACCGGGACGCCGCCAGCCAGGTATCGTGCAGCACCGGCCAGCGCGGCGTCGACAGCCACAGGCCGCGCACGTTCGGCGCCACCGCGAACACCGTGTTGCTCTCCTTGATCGGCACGGCGTAGCCCTGGTCGATGATGCGGTTCTGGATCTGCGCCACCAGCGCGGTACGCCGGGCCGGGTCCACCGCCACGCTCTGCTGGTCCAGCAAGGCGTCCAGGTCCGGTTCCGCCGCGCCCAGGCCGCGCCCGAACTTGCTCGAGAACGCCGCCAGGATCACGTCGGGGTCCGGCCGCGTCAGGTCAGACAGCCGCAGGTCATAGTTGCCCGACCGGATCACCCCGCCGATCTCGGCATCCGACCGCAGGTTCAGGCGCAAGTCCACGCCGATCTGCGCCAGCTGTTCCTTGATGAGCTCCAGCGTGGGCGTGTAGCCCGGAAAGCTCCAGGTCACGCCGACCTGCAACCGTTGCCCGTCGCGGCTGCGGATGCCGTCCTTGCCCGGCTTCCAGCCCGCCTTGTCCAGCAAGGCCCGCGCCGCCTCGGGCTGGTAGGCCAGCTTGGACGACAGGTCCACGTAGCCCGGCACGGTGGTCGACACCACGCTGGTCGCGGCCTTGTCGTATTCGGTGTAGAGCGCTTCGATGATCTCGGGCCGGTTCACGCCGATGACCAGCGCCTGGCGCACTTCGGCGTGCGACAGCACCGGGCTGGCGATGTTGGGATACAGCGTGATGCCGATGCCGCCGGCCGACCGCGCTACCACCGTCGCGCCCGCGGCCTTGATGCGCGCCACGTCTTCGGTGGGCAGTTCTTCGATCGCGCCGACCTGGCGGCTCAGCAGCGACCCCACCCGCACGCTGCCTTCGGCAATGGTCTGGAACGTCACCTGGTCCAGCCACGCCGGGCCCGGGTGTTCGGCGTTGGGCGAGGCCCATTGGTAATCGGCGCGGCGTTTCAGGACGATCTTGTCGTTCTTGACCACCTGGTCGATCACGAAGGGGCCGGTGCCGATCAGGGCGCCCTGGCAGCGCTCTTCGGGCGTCCTCGCCAGCGTGGCGAGCGCCAGCGGCGCCAGTGTCTTTTCGGTCAAGGCCTGCAGGAAGCCGGCCTTGGGATGGTCGAACCGCAGCGCCACCGTCGCATCGTCGATGACGTCCGCGCCCAGGTAACCGGTCAGGTAGCCGCCGGCTTGCGGCGCCCGGCCTTCCCTGGCGTACGCCGCCAGTGCGTCGAAGTTCGCCTTCACCGCCTTGGCGTCCAGCGGCTCGCCATTGCTGAACGTCACCCCGCTGCGCAGGTGCAGCCGCAGCGTCTTGCCTTCGTCCAGGTATTCCCAGCGGTCGGCCAGCCAGGGCACGACCTGGCCCGTGCGCTTGTCCTGGTCCAGCAGCGTATCCAGCGCCTGGCGGCTGGCGTTCTGGGCGCGCGCGCTTTGGGCCAGGTCCAGGCACGGCGGGAATGAGCTTTGCGCCAGGATCAGCGCGCCGCCGGCTTGCGGCTGGGCGTCGGCGGCCTGGGCGGCTGCGCCAGACAGCAGGCCGGCGGCCGCCAACGTCAACGCGCCTGCGCGCTGCCAGGCGGCGCCCACGCCAAAGGATGGGAATGAGGACGTCATGATTAACCTTACGAAGGCGTGGGTTGCAGGCAACGTGGTCACAGGCGAAAGCGCGCCACGCCAAACGGCGCGAGCACGTCGGGGCGCTGGCCGCTCACCAGCCACTCGGCCACCGCTTCGGACACGGCCGGCCCGATGGCAAAGCCGTGGCCGCTCCAGCCCGTGGCGTACAGCACGCTGTCGTGGCCCGGCACGCGGTCGATGATCGGAATCTGGTCCACCGCACTGGAATCCGCACGGCTGGCGTCCAGGTGGGTCACTTCGGTGTCGGTGGCCGTGCGCGGGAACGTGGCGGTCAGCGCGGTCAGGCTGGCGCTGAGCGTGGACAGGTCGGTGTTGCCGGTTTCGGTCTCGTCGTCCCAACGGCCGACGGCGCCGCCCGTGACCGTGATGTGGTCCGCGTCGGCCCGCTTGATCGACAGCGTGCGGTTGCTGTGATTGATCAGGTAGTCCAGTTTCAGGTCGCGCGACACGCGCAGCTGCGCCACCTGCGGGTTGAACGACCACACCGGCAGTTGCAGGCCGAAGGCCTCGCGCAGCAGCTTGGGCACCTGCGTATTGGCGGCCAGCACCACGGCGCGCCGGGCCGCGAACACGCGGCCATCGGTCAGCGTGACCTGCGCCCCGCCCTGCGCCACCGACTGCACGGCCTGCACGTTGGCGCCTTCGATCAGCGTCGAGTCCAGCGCCACGGCGGCCTGGGCAAAGGCGCGCGTGGCCACGTTGTGGTCGGCAATACCGTCGTTGGGGCTGTACAGCGCGTAGATCACCTTGTCCGACACGTCGGGCAGCTTTTCTCGCACGCCGGCCGCGTCCAGGATTTCGGTGCGGGCGCCAAAGGCGTTCTGCACTGCGGCGCGCGCGGCCAGCGTCACGCGGCCATGCGTGCCGCCCACGCGTTCCCGTTCGCCCAGACTCAAGCCGCCCAAGCGTTCAAAGCCGCTGTCGGTGCCCAGCAGTTCGGTCAACGTCGGCCAGATCTGCAAGGCCCGCACGGCCAGCGGCAGTTCGCGCAGGTCGCGGTTGTTGGCGCGCACGCCGCGGTGGCCGGGGCCGCCCGACGCGCCGCTGGCGACTTCGCGCCGTTCCAGCACGGTGACGGAATGGCCGGCGCGCGCCAGCGTCCAGGCCAGCGACGTGCCGAAAATGCCGGCGCCGACGATGACGTAATCGGTCGAGACTTCACTCATGGGATATCCAGGATGGAAAGAAAAGAGAATGCGTGGGGCGTCAGGCCGCGAACCGGCCGGGCCGGAAGTCGGCCAGCAAAGGGGACCGCGTGCCGTCGAGAATTTCCCCGGCCAGGAGTTCCGACAGAATCGGCGCCAGCGTGGCCGCGCTGTGGCTGAATGCCACCGACAGGCCGCCCACGCTGCCCACCTCGCCCACCACCGCGCGATGGTCGCCGGGAATGGGGCGGTGCCCGATGCCGGTCTGCACGTCGGTAAAGGCCGGGCTGCCGGCCAGCCAGCGCGCGGCGGCTTCCGTCACGGCGGTCACCACGTCGGGCGCGACGTGCCAGCCCTGTTCATCGCTGCCCGTGACCTGGGCATCGGCCCATTCCGCATGCAGCGACAGCGTGCCGTCGGCCCGCGGCCGGATGGCGATATCGGGCGCGCGCAGCACCGCCTTGGGTGCGGCGGCGCTGCTGCGCGCCGTCACCAGCAAGGCGGTATTGGTCTGCGCGGGCAGGTTCACGCCCACCTGGCGCAGCAGGTCCGGCGTACCGGCGCCGGCGGCCAGCACCACCGCGTCCGCGTCCAGGAACGTGCGGGCGTCCACTTGGACCCCGGTGATCTTTGCCCCTGCCACGCGCAGCGTCGGCGCTTGCGGCAAGGTCACGAACTGGGCGCCGCGCGCCACCAGGCGGCGGCGCAACTGGTGCAGGTATTCGGGCAGGTCAACCCAGCCTTCGCGCGGCACGTGCACCAGGTCATAGCCGTCCAGCGCAGCGCGATCGAGCGCCGGTTCGGCCTGCACCGCCTGGTCCGCATCGAACCAGGCCGCGCCATAGCCCGACCGCGCCAGTTCGGCGGCCCGGGCTTGCAGCGATTCAAGCTTGTCGGCGTCGCGCCAGGTCAGCGCGCCGTCGAACTTCAACCACGGCGTCGGTGACGACTCGGCGGCAATGGCCCGGTAGCGTTCCAGCGACAGCAGCCGCAGCCGGCGGTAGCTTTCCGGCGCCGCGCCAAAGGCATTCAGCCACGAGTAAGACCGCAGGGACGCGGTCCGATAGTCCAGCGGCGGCGCGGCCAGCACGACCTGTGCGCCCCGATCGGCCACCTTGGCCGCCACGCTCAACCCCAACACCCCTGCCCCCACCACCACCACTTTCTGCACCGCTGGCATCGCAAACCCTTCAACCCCGAATCAAGAGCGATCCATTCTGGGCGCGCAGGCGCACGCCGCCAACGACGGAATCCGCATATCGATATCGGATACCCGCCGGGCGTGCAAAGAGGATTTGAGAGGCGCCGCGACACGCAACGTGCCGCGGGCAATGCCGAACGGCTTAGTAGTCGTCGCTTTCGCCGCGGCGATTGCCGCCGGTGATCGGCCCGGTGCCCAGGATGTGCAGGGCCACGGCCTCGGCGACCTTCATGCCGTCGATGGCGGCCGACATGATGCCGCCCGCGTAGCCGGCGCCTTCGCCGGCCGGGAACAGGCCGTTGGTGTTCATGCTCTGGAAGTCGTCGCGGCGCGTGATGCGCAGCGGCGACGAGGTGCGCGTTTCCACGCCGGTCAGCACCGCGTCGCGCATGGCGAAGCCCTTGATCTGGCGTTCGAACGCGGGCAAGGCTTCGCGGATGGCGGCAATGGCGTAGTCCGGCAGGCTGGTCGACAGGTCGGTCAGCTTGATGCCGGGTTTGTACGACGGCGTCACGCTGCCCAGCGCGGTCGACGGGCGGCCGTCCAGGAAGTCGCCCACCAGTTGCGCCGGAGCGCAGTAGTCGCGGCCGCCCAGTTCATAGGCACGGGCTTCCCAGTGGCGCTGGAAGTCGATGCCCGCCAGGGGCGACGCATCGATGCCGGGATAGTCCTTGGGCTGGATGCCCACCACGATGCCGGCGTTGGCGTTGCGTTCGTTGCGCGAATACTGGCTCATGCCGTTGGTGACCACGCCACCGGGTTCGGACGCCGCCGCCACCACGGTGCCGCCCGGGCACATGCAGAAGCTGTACACCGACCGGCCGTTGGCCGCGTGGTGCACCAGCTTGTAGTCGGCCGCGCCCAGCACCGGGTGGCCGGCGCTGGGGCCGAAGCGCGCGCGGTCGATGAGCGACTGCGGATGTTCGATGCGGAACCCCAGGGAAAACGGCTTGGGCTCGATGAACACGCCGCGCGCATGCAGCATGCGGAAGGTGTCGCGGGCGCTGTGGCCCACGGCCAGCGCCACATGGCGCGATGCAATGAATTCGCCGCCCGCCAGACGCACGCCGCGCACCTGGCCGTTGTCGATCTCGATATCGTCCACGCGGCTTTCAAAGCGGAATTCTCCGCCCAGGGATTCGATCTGGGCGCGCATCTGCTCGATCATCTTGACCAGGCGGAAGGTGCCGATATGCGGCTTGCTGACGTACAGGATTTCGGGCGGCGCGTCGGCCGCCACGAATTCCTGCAGCACCTTGCGGCCGTAGTGCTTCGGGTCCTTGACCTGGGTCGACAGCTTGCCGTCAGAAAACGTGCCCGCCCCGCCCTCGCCGAACTGCACGTTCGATTCGGGCTGCAGTTCATGCTTGCGCCACAGGCCCCAGGTGTCCTTGGTGCGTTCGCGTACCACGCGGCCGCGTTCCAGGATCAGCGGCTTGAAGCCCATCTGCGCCAGGATCAGCGCGATGAACAGGCCGCAGGGACCAAAGCCGATCACCACGGGCCGGCTGTCTTCTGGCAAGTCTGCCGGGGCGTGGCCCACGTATTGGTATTCCAGCGGCGGCGTCGGCATCACGGTGCGCACGCCGGCCATGCGCTTGAGCACGGCGGCCTCGTCGGCCACGTCGATGTCGATGGAATAAGTCAGCGTGATCGCGCTGCGTTTGCGCGCGTCGTAGCTGCGGCGAAAGATGGTGAGCGACCGCAGGGCCTCTGGGGCGATGCCCAGGCGGGCATAGGCGGCAGTACGCAGGGTGTCGTCGATATCGTCTTGCGAGGTCGACAGGGGCAGAATGATTTCAGTCAGGCGCAACATGAGGCAAGGGAACCGTGTCAGGGTTCAAGGGCTCGTAAAACGCGTATTAGACCATGGCCGCCGTGGGGTGTTACATCTTTTACGCCAAAGAAACCGCCGTCATTTTGGCCGGGAATAGAATGCGGCCTTTCGGACTAGCCTCAAAGAAGCGCCACAATGTTCCGCCACCTCCCCCGCCCCACTTCAGTCTCGGATTCCCGCTCGGTTTCCCGCCCCGCTTTGCGCCCCATCACCCTCGGTTCCGTTGCCCTGGGCCTGGTCTTGCTGGGTGGTTGCGTCTACCACCCGCCCGCCAACCAGCTGGACCGCTACGCCCGCAGCATGATCGGCCAGAACCTGGAATCGGTCACTGCCCAGTTCGGCCCCGAAGACGCGCAAGGCGGCTCGGCCGCCTACCCCAATATCGGCACCCCGCAGAACCCGCGCTACGTGCACACCTGGAGCCGCTTCGGGTCCACCCAGCACCGCCGCTTCGTGCAGACCGGCACCGCCTCGGCCGGCAGCACGCTGGTCACGGTGCTGCCGGCTGGCGGCGGCCAGGGCGCCATTCCGATCTACCAGCAGAACACCGCGCCCACCGGCTACTACACCGAGGAAGGCGAGTCCTGCTACATGTCGTTCACCACCGATGCCAACAAGCGCATCCTCAGCTACGACCTGCTGGGCGGTTATTGCGACAACCTGTTCCTGGGCGGTCGCTGACGACGGCGGATCGGGCCGCGTCACTGCGCACGAATCACGCCACGGCGTCGTCCCTCGGCGCCGTGCACGGCGCCGCTACACCGCCGGCTGCTGGTGCGTGACGCAATGGATCCCGCCGCCGCCCGAGGCGATCGCATCGATGTCCAGCTGCACCACGGTGCGGTCCGGATACAGCGCCTGCAGCACCTCGCGCGCCTTGGCGTCGGCCTCGCGGTCGCCGAATTCCGGTGCGATCACCGCGCCGTTGATGACGAAGTAGTTGATGTAGCCGGCGGCAAAGTCCGGGTTGTCGTCCTGGAACACGCTGGGCCGCGGGTTCAGTGGCGGCGAGACGGTGTGCAATTGCAGCCGGTTGCCGTCGGCATCGGTGGCGGTTTTCAGGATGTCCAGGTGCCGGCGCGTCAGGTCGTAGTCGTACGAATCCGGGTCCATGTCCAGGTTGGCCAGCACCACGCCGGGCCGCACGAAGCGGGCGTAGAAATCCACGTGGGCATCGGTGATGTCGCGGCCCTTGATGCCCGGCAGCCAGATGATCTTGCGCAGGCCCAGGCATAGCTTCAGTTCGGCCTCCACGTCGGCGCGCGACCAGTCCGGGTTGCGGTTGCGGTTGATCCAGCTGCTTTCGGTCATGATGCCGGTGCCGCGGCCGTCGACTTCGATGCCGCCGCCCTCGCCCACCAGTTCGCTGCGCACATGGCGGGCCCGCGCTTCCTTGGCCATGCGCGCGGCCACCAGCGCGTCGGCGTCGTGGTCCTGCTTTTCGCCCCAGCCGTTGAAGTTGAAATCCATGCCGGTCAGGCCGCCCTGCCCGTCCACCAGGAAGTTGGCGCCGATGTCGCGCATCCAGATGTCGTCCAGCTCGGCCGCGAGGAAGGTGGTGTTGTCGGTGCCGCAATGGCGGCGGGCCAGTGCCATGTCATGGGCGCGGCAGAACACGGTGACCGGCTGGTAGGCGGCGATGGCGCGGGCGATGCGGCCCAGCGCGGCCTGCACGGCGGGGGTGAAGTCCTTCCAGATGGCCGGCTGCGCGCCGAATGCAATGAACGCCCGGACCTGTTTTTCGCCTTCGTCGGGCATGCGCCAGTGCACCCCGGCGCCGGCCTGGGCGCGCGTGGCCAGCAGGCCGGCTCCCGAGGCGGCAACCATCCGGGTGGCGGCCAGTGCAGACAGTTGTTTGACGAAATGGCGACGCGTAAACATAAGTAAATCCAATCAGTGGTGAAAATCGCTGAAATCCGGCTCTACGGCCTGGAAAGCATCGTAGAGCCACCGATGTCGCCCGAACAAGCGATATATTTAGCGGACTTCTGATTAGATTTGCTTATCAATCATGCTTAAACAATGGCCGCCGCTGAATGTGCTGCGAGGCTTCGAAGCCGCCGCCCGGCTGGGCAGTTTCCACAAAGCCGCCGACGAACTGCACCTGACCCAGTCCGCCATCAGCCAACAGATCCGCAGCCTGGAAACCTATCTGGAACAACCGCTGTTCCATCGCCAGGGCCGCAGCGTCGTGCTGACCGATGCCGGCGTCGATCTGCTGGGCACCACCCAGGCCATGCTGCTGCAACTGGCCACCGGCATCCGCCGGCTGGACCAGTACCGCAAGCCCAACCAGTTGATCGTCAACACCAGCCCGTCGTTCGCGCGCCACTGGCTGGTGCCGCGCCTGGCGGTGTTCCACGAACGGCATCCCGAGGTCGACCTGTGGCTATATACCAGCGATGCCGCGCCGGACATGACGACCGAGACCATCGACATTGCGGTGCGCGATGACCTGGCGCCGCAAGCCGATTGCGAATTCCGCGTGCTGCGCGAAGACCGCCTGTACCCGGCCTGCCACCCGGACCTGCTGGCCCGTGATGCCGCCCAACGCACCACGCTGCACGGCGAACGCGAAATGGACTGGAGCTATTGGCGCATGCAGGGCGGCGCCGACGTCGGCGAGCGGGCCAGCGGCCTGAATTTTTCGGACCCGGGCCAGTTGCTGGATGCCGCGCGCCAGGGCCTGGGCATCGCCCTGGTGGCCGAGCTGCTGGCGCAGGATGCCTGCGCCGATGGCGCGCTGATCGCGATGACGCCCCAGTCCGTACGAGGCCCCAAGTGGAGCTGGCTGGTGCATCGCGACAGCCGCAACGACCTGGCCGCCGGGTTTTGTACCTGGCTATGCGAGGCGTTGGGCGTGGACTGGAAGCGCTGGGATTGAAGGCGGCGGGGCTCAGCCCGCGTACGGAATGCTGGGCCCCCGCCCGACTTGCCGGTCAATGCAGGATCCGCTCCAGGAACGCCCGCGTCCGTTCGTGCCGAGGATTATCGAAGAAGTCCCCCGGCGCGCCCGTCTCGATGATGCGCCCGCCGTCCATGAACACCACGCGGTCGGCCACGTTGCGCGCAAAGCCCATTTCGTGGGTCACGCACAGCATCGTCATGCCGTCGTCGGCCAGCGATGTCATCACGTCCAGCACCTCTTTGACCATTTCCGGGTCCAGCGCCGACGTGGGTTCGTCGAACAGCATGATGCGCGGCTGCATGCACAGCGACCGCGCGATGGCCACGCGCTGCTGCTGGCCGCCCGACAGTTGGCCGGGATACTTGCCGGCCTGGTCGGGAATGCGCACCCGTTCCAGGTAGCGCATCGCCAGGTCCACGGCCTGGGCGCGCGGCATGCGCCGCACCTGGGTCGGCGCCAGGATGCAGTTTTCCAGCACCGTCAGGTGCGGGAACAGATTGAAGTGCTGGAACACCATGCCGGCATCCGTGCGCACGCCGTCCACGGCGCGCAGGTCATCCGTCAGTTCCACGCCGTTGACGACGATGGAGCCCTGCTGGTGCCGTTCCAGCCGGTTGATGCAGCGGATCATGGTCGACTTGCCCGAGCCCGACGGCCCGCAGATCACCAGGCGTTCGCCCGTCTGCACTTGCAGGTCGATGTCCTGCAGCACGTGAAAGTCGCCATACCATTTGTTCATGCCCGCGATGGTGATCGCGGGCGGCGTCATCGTGGGCAGCGCCGCGCCGTTGGCGTGCGGTCTGGTCATCGGAGTTCCCCTTTTTTGTAGCGGTGTTCCAGCCACATCGAATAGCGCGACAGGCCGAAGCAGATGCAGAAATAGATCGATGCGATGAAGAGATAGGTTTCGACGTACGGCGTGGGCCAGGCCGGATCGGTCAAGGCGGCGCGGCCGGCGCTGAGCAGGTCGAACAGGCCCACGATCAGCACCAGGCTGGTGTTCTTGATCATCACGATGGCGGTGTTGGTCAGCGGTGCGATCACCTTGCGCAGCGCCTGCGGCAGCACCACCAGCCGCGTCATCTGCCACCACGACAGGCCCAGCGCGCGTGACGCCTCGGCCTGGCCCGGCGGTATCGCCTGCAAGCCGCCGCGGATCACCTCGGCCAGGTAGGCCGCCGAAAACACCGTCAAGGCGATGCCGGCGCGCAGCAGGCTGTCGATCGTCATGCCGGCGGGCAGCATGATGGGCAGCACGATGGACGCCATGAACAGCAGGCTCACCAGCGGCAGGCCCCGGATCAATTCGATGATGCCCACGCTGATGAAACGCGCAGTCGGCAGGCTGCCGCGGCGCCCCAGCGCCAGCAGCACGCCCAGCGGCAGGCCGGCGCCCAGCGAGCACACCGCCAGCAGCAGCGTCACCGGCAGGCCGCCCCACGAGGCCGTCGGCACCCGCGCCAGGCCGAACACGCCGCCCTGCATCAGCGCCAGGCCCGCGGCCATGCCGACGATCCACAGCACCGCCGTGCGCAGGCGCCAATGCCGCGGGCTCAGCGAATACACCGTCATGGCCAGGATGAAGCCGCACACGACCGTGGGCCGCCACTGCTCGCCCGGCGGATAGATGCCGAACAGGATCTGGCGCATCTTCTCGCCCAGGAAGGCCCAGCAGGCGCCGCTGGCCTGGCGGCAGACATCGCCGGCCGCGCCGGGCCAGACCGCGTCGATCACGGCCCAGTTGATCAGGCGGCCGGCCGCGGCCAGCACCAGCGCCAGCGTTGCCACGGTGGCCAGCGCGCTGAACAGGCTGCCGAACAGCCGGTGCCACACGGTATTGCGGCGGTCGCGCGGGGCCTGGCGCGCCGGCTGCGGCGCGGCGGTGGAAAGGGTCAGGCTCATGCGCGTTGCGTCCTCAGAAGGCGGCGGTTGTACAGGTTCATGAACAGCGACACGGACAGGCTGATGCTCAGGTACACCGCCATCAGCACCGCCACGCCTTCGATGGCCTGGCCGGTCTGGTTGATGGTGGTGGTGATGACGAACGACAGGTCGGGGTATCCCACTGCCAGCGCCAATGTGGTGTTCTTGATGATGGACAGGTACTGGCTGGTCATCGGCGGGATGATCACCCGCAGCGCCTGCGGCACCACGATCCAGCGCAGCGCCGCCGCCGGTTTCAGGCCCAGCGAATGCGCCGCTTCCCATTGGCCGCCCGGCACGGCGTCGATGCCGCCGCGGATGATCTCGCCCGAAAACGCGGCCGAGTAGATCGTCAGGCCCACCAGCAAGGCGGTGAATTCCGGCGTGAAGGCCGTACCGCCGATGAAGTTCAGGCCGCGCAGCGTGGGGCTGTCCACCTGCAAGGTGGCCCCGCCCCACCCGGCGGCCAGCGCCACCACGGCCAGCGCGGAAACTACGCCCAGCGAGCGCCACGGCACCGCCCGGGCCGTGCTGCGTCGGGCCAGGCGCCATGCGCCCCACCCCAGCAGCGCCGCCGCCAGCAGCCCGCCCACCAGCGCCTGCACATTGCCTTGCACCGATACGCTGGGAAAGAACAGCCCGCGTACCGACAGGAACACACCCGGCAGCGGCTGCAGCGCCTGCCGCACGGACGGCAGGTTGAGCGTCACGAGGCTATACCAGAACAGCAGCTGCACCACCAAGGGCGTGTTGCGCACGGCTTCCAGGTACACGGTCGCGATGCCGTTGACCAGCGGATGGCGGCTGCGCCGGGCCAGCGCCAGGCCAAAGCCCAGCACCGTCGAGGCCACGATCACCAGCGCCGAGATGTACAGCGTGTTGACCAGCCCCACCACGAAGGCGCGGCCATAGCTGTCGGTGGGCTGGTAGGCAAGCAGGCTTTCCGCCATCGGAAAGCGCGCCGCTTCGCCCAGGTAGTCGAACCCCATGGCAATGCCGCGCTGGGTCAGGTTGGCGTGCGCGTTCCAGGCCAGCCACCCCACCGCCCCGAGAAAGCCGCAGGCGATCAGCGCCTGCATCAGGACAGCCCGGGCGCGGCCGTCGAACCAAAGTCGCTTGAACATGATGTGCCTCTACGCAATGCGCGTCGTCGTGAGCCGCGCCGCGGCTCAGTTGAAGACGTAGGGGTACATCAGGCCGCCATCGCGGTACAGGCGGTTCATGCCGCGTTCGAGCTTCATCGGGCTGTTCTTGCCGACGTTGCGCTCGAAGATCTCGCCATAATTGCCCAGCTGCTTGACGATGTTGTAGGCCCAGCGCTCGTCCAGCCCCAGCGCCTTGCCGTTGCCGGGTTCCACGCCCAGGAAACGGGCGATGCGCGGGTCGGTGGATTTCAGCATCTCGTCCACGTTGGCCTGGGTAATGCCCATGTCTTCGGCCGCGATCGGCACCTGGATCACCCATTTCACGATGTCGAACCAGCGGTCGTCGCCGTGGCGCACCGACGGCGTCAGGGCCTCGCTGTGGCCGCTGGCCGGGAAGATCACGTAGTCGTCCGGGTTCTGCGCCTGGGTGGCGCGCACCGCCGCCAAGGCCGACGCGTCGGTGATCAGGCCATCGCAGCGTCCCGAAAAGAAGGCCTGGCGCGAGGCCGCCACGTTGTCGAACAGCACGGTTTTCAGGCCCAGCTTGAACTTGCGCGACAGGTCCGCCACCGTCACTTCATTGGTGGACCCCGTCTGCACGCAGATGGTGGCGCCCACCATGTCCTTGGTCTGCGTGATGCCCAGGTCCTTGCGCACCATGAAGGCATCGAACTCGTAGTAGTTCGGGTAGGTGAAGTTGATGCCGTTGGCATCGCGCCGCAGCGTCCAGGACGTGGTGCGCGGCAGCACGTCGATCTGGCCCGTCTGCAACGCGGTCAGGCGCTGCTGGCCCGTCAGCGGCACGAAGCGCGCCTTGGTCGCATCGCCCAGCACCGCAATGGCGATGGCACGGCAGGTGTCCACGTCCAGCCCCTTCCAGTTGCCGTCCTTGTCCGGCGCCGAAAAACCGGTGGTGCCGTGGCCGGACCCGCAGATGACGTAGCCGCGAGCGCGGATCTGGTCCACGGTGGGGCTGTTGGTCTGGGTGACGGCGGCCGCCACCGGAGATGCGCCCGCCGCGGGGGCCTCGGGCGCCGCGGCAGGCGCGGCGGACTGGGCGAATGCAGCCGACGGCGCCAGGACGGCCGTCGTGGAAGCAACTGCGGAGACCACCGCGGCGACCAGGACCCGGCCGCCGAAACACGAAGTGAAACGAGACAACATGGCAATTCCCCTTGCTATATATAGAGCGCCTTCTGGCGCTTCGAGTCCGCCGCCGGCAAGGTGTGCCGGCGGTGGGCGTTCAAACCGGTGGGCGTTCAAACCGGTGCAGGCGATCCGGGCCGCAATGCCGCGAAACGACCGCACCGCGGCCAGAAACTCAGCGCTGCGCCTGGTACGCCGCCAAGCCGGCGCGCAGGTCATCCTTGAGCACGTCCACGTCCTCCAGCCCGATGGACAGGCGCACGATGGGCCGGTCCGTCGCCGGAAAGGCCCGCCCCGCCTGCAACCCCGCCGGGTAATAGGCGGCCAGGCTGTGCACGCCGCCCCAGCTTGCACCGATGACGAAATGCCGCAGCGAATCGAAAAAGCCGTTGAAGGCGGATTCGGGTGCGGGCGCCAGCACCATCGAAAACAGGCAGCCGTTGGTCGAGAAATCACGGCGCCACAGCGCGTGGCCAGGGTCGCCAGGCAGCGGCGGATACAGCAGGCGTTCCACCTGCGGCTGCGCCGCCAGCCATTCGGCCACCTGCAGCGTCGCGTCGCTTTGGGCCCGCACCCGCAGGCCCAGCGTTTCCAGGCCGCGCAGCACCAGGAAGCAATCGTCGGGGCTGACCTGCTGGCCCAGGATGCTCTGGGTCTCGCGCAGCACGGCGTAGTGGCCGGCATCGTTCATGCTGATGGCGCCCATCAGCACGTCCGAATGGCCGCTGAAGAATTTCGTGGCCGCCTCGACGCTGAAATCCACGCCGTGCGCCAGGGGCTTGAACCCCAGCGGGCTAGCCCAGGTGTTGTCCATCATCGTCAGCACGCCGTGGCGGCGCGCGGCGGCGGCAATGGCTGGTACGTCGGCCATTTCCATGGTGACGGTGCCCGGCGCTTCGATGCAGATCAGCCGCGTGGTCGGGCGAATCAACGCCTCGATGCTGGCGCCGATCGACGGGTCGTACAGCTCGACGTCCACGCCCATGTGGGCCAGCCATTTCTCGCCGAACGTCTTCAGTGCGCCGTAGCAGGCCGCGGAAATCAGCAGGTGATCGCCGCCACGCACGAAGCCCATCACCACCGTCATCAGCGCCGCCGCGCCCGACGGCGTGATGACGCAGTGACGCCCGCCTTCCAGTTCGGCGATGCAGTCTTCCAGCAGCCGCGCCGTGGGCGTGCCGGTGACGCCGTAGCTGAAGCCGTCGGGCTGGCGGTGCTTGCGATTGACGAAGTCTTCCAGCGAGCCGAACACCACGGTCGAGGCGCGGTGCACCGACGGCGACAGGCTGGCAAAATCTCTATTAGTCTGGTTGATAGCTTTCATCTACTCTATTCGCTGGGCTTAGAAGGTGATCGGGAATAGCGCCAGTGTCTGCCTTTCGCCCCATTGCCTCAACAATTGAAAATACTCAGTCGATAAGCGGGACTTATAGATGGACATGCGCGAAATCCAGGTCTTCCGGGCCGTGATGCAGGCCGGCACGACCAGCAAGGCCGCTACCCTGCTCGGCATTTCCCAGCCGGCCGTCAGCCAGGCCATCCGCAAGCTGGAAACCTCGTCCGAACTGCGCCTGTTCGAACGCGTGCGCGGGCGCCTGGTGGCCACGCAAGAAGCCGAGGCGCTGATGGAGGAAGTGGACCGCTGCTTTGCCGGCTTCGAACTCATCGAACACCGCATCCGCAGCCTGAAATCGTTTGGCGTGGGCCGCCTGGCCGTGGGGTCGCTGCCGGCGCTGGGCACCGGTTTCATGCCACGCGCCATCGCCGCCTTCGGCCTGCAGGACCGCCGCATCCAGATGTC
Source organism: Achromobacter sp. DH1f (assembly GCF_000633435.1). Classification (NCBI taxonomy): domain Bacteria; kingdom Pseudomonadati; phylum Pseudomonadota; class Betaproteobacteria; order Burkholderiales; family Alcaligenaceae; genus Achromobacter; species Achromobacter sp. DH1f. The sequence continues at coordinate 232,071 of NZ_AYMF01000023.1, forward strand.
GTTCCAGATCATGAGCTCGCGCGAGGTGCTGCAGCAGGTGGCCGCCGGCCAGCTGGATTTCGGCCTGATGGCCGACGAACTGTCGGTGGCCGGGCTGGAACACTCGGAATTCGTGCGCATTCCCGGGGTCATCGCGATGCACAACCGCCACCCGCTGGCGGCCAGGCCGCGCATCGCGCTGCAAGACCTGATCGACCACCCCTTCATCGCGCTGAACCCCGAAGACGCCAGCCGGCGCCGCCTGGAAACCGCGCTGAACGACCAGGGCCTGGCGCTGCGCCCGATCCTGGAAACGCCCTATTCCAATTCGGTCTGCGAATTCGCCCTGCACGGCCTGGGCATCGGCATGGTGCACCCGGTGATGGCGCTGGACTACCTGGCCCGCGGCCTGACCATCAAGCCGCTGGACCTGGACATCAGCTTCACCTGCCTCCTGGTGTTCCGGCCCGGCACACCGCTTTCAGAAAACGCGCGGGCGTTGCTGAAAGCGATGCGCATCGAGCTGGACCGGGATTTGAAGCGGATCCGGGCGGCGCTCAGTACTTGAAGCTCAACCGCGCCCAGAGCGTGCGGCCCGGCTCGTTCATGCGTGTATCGGCCGCAAAGCCGAAGCCCGCGTCGCCCGCCAGGTTCAGGTGTTCGCTGTAGGTCTTGTTGAACAGGTTGTCCACGCCCACCGACAGCCGCACCTGCTTGTTGACGGCATACCCGCCGTTCACCGAGAACACGCCAAAGCCGGCGCTGGGCCCGAAATCCTTGCCGACCACATTGCCCTCGTTCACCGCATAGCGCCGTTGGGCGGCCACCAGACGCCAGAGCGCCCCGGCCGACCACGTGCCATCGTCGTAGGCCGCGCTGAACTTGGCTTCCAGCGGCGGCATCTGCGGCAAGGCACGGCCGTCGCGGCGGTTCTGGCCCCAGGCATAGGCCAGCGTGGCGCCGACCTTCCACGACGGCGCCAGCTTGTACGAAGCCCCCAGTTCACCCCCGGCGATGCGGGCGTCGACATTGGTCGCCTGTGAGGTCGACCCCATCATGCCGCCCGACGTGTAGTTGAACAGGATGAAGTCGTTGACGTAGCCCGCGTAGCCCGAGAACCAGGCGTCCAGCGTCTCCGTCTTGTATTGCGCGCCGACGTCGAGCTGGGTGGTTTTCTCGGGTTTCACGCCCTGGAAGGCGTTGACGGTGCCGGACGGCCCGCTGCCCGGCGAAAACAGTTCCCAGTAGTCGGGAAAGCGCTCGGCATGGCCCAGGCCGACGTAGACCGTGGCGGGCACGCCGGCCAGGTCTTGCTCGTAGCGCAGAAAGCCGCTGGGCAGCGTGTCGCGGCGCCGCTCGCCGGCGGTCGGGTTGGGCATCGGCATCATCATGGCGCCGTCGTCCGGGCGGAAGTCCTTGGCCGAAGCCCAGTCCACACGGGCCCCGCCGATGACGCGGGCGTCCGGCGCGGCGTGCCAGGTCAGTTCGCTGAACAGCCCGGTATTGGAGAATTCGGCGTCCTTGACCCAAGGCTGGCTGTCGTAGGAAATGACATCCGTGCCGCTGCGCTGGCGATGGCGGCTCTGCTGGAAGTCCAGGCCGGTCACCAGGCTGACGTCCTGCGACAGGTTCCAGGTGCTGGCAAAGCGCCCGCCCCAGGTGGCCCGGTCGACGTCGGCCGCCATGGCCATGGGCATGGCGCTCATCGGGTCCGGTTTGCGCAGCGTGTAGTTGTCCATGACGTGGTCGGCGTAGTTGTAGTACAGCTGCGCCTCGACCTTGTTGAGCACCGTGCCCAGGTTGCGCTTCTCGAAACGCAGGCCGAAGCTCTCGCGCTTGAATTGCGAGCCGTCCATGCTGCGCCCGGCGTAGCGCGCCTGGCCATCGCCGGTGCCGGCGGTCAGTTCGTACAGGGTGTCGGCGTCGGGGGTGAACCCCAGCGTCAGGTCGGCGTTCCATTTATCCCAGCGCGACGGCACCTTGTTGCCGTCGCCGTCCTTGTAGTCCTGGGAATGCGAATGGTTGGCGGTGATGCGGGTATAGACCTTGTCATTGCCCACCGTCAGGTCGGCGGCCTGGTCGTTGCGGCCGTTTGACCCGCCCACCAGGCTGCCGTCAAAGCGCACGCCGGCTTCGGTGAAGCGCGGCGTGTCGCGGTCGAACTTGATGGTGCCGGCCGACGCGCCCGGCCCCCACAGCACGGTCTGCGGTCCCTTGATGACGGTGAGCTGGTCGAAGTTTTCCGGCGAGATGTACGAGCTGGGCGCGTCCATGCGCGCGGGGCAGGCGCCGGGCATGGAGGTGCCGTTGGTCAGGATGTTCAGGCGCGAGCCGAACATGCCGCGCAGCACGGGGTCGCCATTGGTGCCGCCGTTGCGGATCGCGGAAAAGCCCGGGATGGTCTTGAGATAGTCGGTGCCGTCGCTGGCCGGCAAGGGCTGGCGCGGCAGCTTCGGGTCGGTCGTGAACGTCAGCGGCGCGCTGGGCGCCACGCCCGTGATCACGACGGGATCGGTGGTGATGACGGCGTCGGCGGCTTGCGGCCACGCGGGAAACGATGCCGCCACGGCGGCGGCCAGGCCGCTCGCGCGCAGCCATTGCTTGTTCTTGCGCATAGGATTCTCTTGGTCTGGGTTGCGCACGGGCGCGCACCGGCGGTCAAGACCGCGCGAGGCAGGCTGGCGTCAACGGGAATGCAAAGGGAACAGAAAGGCTCAGACCAGGACAGGCGGCGCGCGCGAACGCTGCGGCAATCGGGCCAGCGCACTGGAGAAGTGCGGGGCCGGTGCGGACCTGGGCAAGGCCTGCGGCGGTGCCGCGGGCAACAGCCAGGCCAGGAGGAAAAGCATGGGCGGCGTGGCGCCGCCCAGCATGGCGCAGCCGCCGCTGCAGCAATGCGGCAAGGCGCCGCTGTGCTGCGACGCGGCCGGCTTGGCGCCGTCGGCATCGAGCGTGACGACGCGCGGACCGCTGGCCGTGCAGATGATGGTGGTGGCGCCCGGCGCGCCAGCGCCTGTGCGCGGGGCCGCCAGGACGGCGGAGGCGATCAGGGCCTGGAAGACGAACAGGGTCGCCGCGACCAGCGCGATCCAGCGTCTTGCAGCATGGGCCCCTGCGTGCATCCGTCCTCTCCTTGACGGCGCCGATGGTAGCATGCGCGCCGCCACGGGCACGGCTGGCGCAGCGTCCGGCCAGGCTGTTGACGCCGCGCTTTGATGCCGGTCAATCCACGACCGCCGGCACGCCCCGCAACCGCCGTCGCCCCGGGTCCGGCCGCGGCACTGCCGCGATCAGTTTGCGGGTGTAGTCCTGCTCCGGCGCCTCGAAGATCCGGTCGCACTCGCCCTCTTCGACCAGTTCGCCCGCCGCCATGATCGCCACGCGGTCGGCGAAGTGCCGCACCACGCCCAGGTCGTGGGAAATGAAGAGATAGGTCAGGCCGTGCTCGGCCTGCAGGTCGGCCAGCAAGTCCAGCACCTGCGCCTTGACCGACACGTCCAATGCCGACACGGCTTCGTCCGCGATGATGAAGCGCGGCTCCAGCGCCAGGGCGCGGGCAATCGCGATGCGCTGGCGCTGGCCGCCCGAGAACTGGTGCGGAAAGCGCCGCGCGTGGTCCGGTTGCAGGCCCACCCGCGACAGCAGCGCCAGCATGCGGGCGCGGCGCTCGTCGGCGGTGTAGAGCTTGTGGATCACCATGCCGTCCATGATCGCGTCACCCACCGTGCGCCGCGGATTCAGGCTGGAATACGGGTCCTGGAAGATGGTCTGCACCTGACGCCGGAACGACATCAGCGCAGCACCCGTCAGATGCCGCACATCGTGGCCGGCCAGCTGGATGCGGCCCGCGGTGGGTTGCAGCAGCCCGGCCAGGCAGCGGCCCAGGGTGCTCTTGCCCGAGCCGGATTCGCCCACCAGCGCCAGCGTGGTGCCCTGCTCCACGGCCAGGCTGACGCCCTTGACGGCCTGCACCCGTCGGGTCGGCCGGCCCAGGAAATCGCGCGCGGCCACGTAGTCCTTGGCGACGCCATCGGCTTGCAGGATGAATTCGGTCATGGTGTGGCTCCTTCGGCCGAGACGTCAGGGGCGGCCAACTCGCCCACCTTGGGCGCCAGGCGGCGCGCTGGGTCGCGCGGCGCGTCCACGTCGGGCACGGCCGCCAGCAAGGCCTGGGTGTACGGATGGCGCGGCTGGTTGAAGATCTGCGTCACCTCGCCCGTTTCGACCACCCTGCCCGCCTGCATGACCACCACGCGGTCTGCGATCTCGGCCACCACGCCCAGGTCGTGCGTGATAAACAGCACGGCCGCGCCGGTTTCCGCCTGAATGGAAAACAGCAGTTGCAGCACCTGCGCCTGCACGGTCACGTCCAGCGCCGTGGTGGGTTCATCGGCAATGATGAGCTTGGGCGTCAGGGCGCAGGCAATCGCGATCATGACGCGCTGGCGCATGCCGCCGGACAGCTCATGCGGATAGGCCCGGGCGCGTTGCGCCGGTTCGCGGATGCCCACCCGGTCCAGCAGCGCCACCGCGCGTTCCCACGCCGCGCGGCGGCCCAGCACGCCATGGATGCGCAGCACTTCGGCGATCTGGCTGCCGACCGTGCGGCCCGGATTCAGCGCGGTCATGGGTTCCTGGAACACCATGGCGATGTCCTTGCCCCGCAGCGCGTCTTTCTCGCGGTCCGACGCGCGCAGCAGATCGCGGCCGTCAAACTCCATGGCATCGGCCGCGACGCGCCCGGGCGGGTCCACCAGGCCCATCAGCGAAAAGCCCGTGACCGACTTGCCCGAGCCGGATTCCCCCACCAGGCACACGACTTCGCCGCGCGCCAGCGTCAGGTCCACGCCCTTCACGGCGGCCACGGTGCCGTGGGCGGTGTCGAAATCCACGGTCAGGTTCCTGACCGTCAGCAGTACGTCGGATGCGCGCGTCATCGTTGCAGCTCCGGATTCAGCGCGTCCTGCAGCCAATCGCCCAGGACGTTGACGGCCAGCACCGTGAAGAACAAGGCCAGCGCCGGCACCAGCACGGGCCACGGATTGGTGAACAGATAGTCTTTCAGCGACCCCACCATCTGCCCCCACGACGGCACCGGCGGCCGCACGCCCAGCCCCAGGAAGCTCAAGCCCGCTTCCAGCAGCATGGCGAACGAGAACGTGAACGACGCCTGCACCGCAATGATGGACCGCATGTTGGGCAGCACCTCGTGCCAGATGATCCAGCCCGTGCCCGCGCCCAGCGAACTGGCGGCCAGCACGTGTTCGCGCGCCCGGATGCCGCGCGCCACGCCCCAGGCCACGCGGGCGAACTGGGGCGCATACAGCACGCCGATGGTCGCCACCAGCGTCGGCAGGTTGCCGCCGATGAAGGCCAGCACCACCAGCGCCACGAAAATCTCGGGCAGCGACACGAACACGTCCACGACCCGGATGGCGGCAGACTCCAGGCGCCGGCCCAGAAAGGCCACGCCCACGCCGATCGCCACGCCCAGCACGCCGGCCAGCACCACCGCCGCGGCGGCCACGGTGAGCGACACGCGGGCGCCGTACACGGCCCGCGACAAGAGGTCGCGGCCCAGTTCGTCGGTGCCCAGCCAGTGCGCCCGGGTCGGACCCGACAACAGATTGGCGGCATCGATCTGGTAGGGATCGGCCAGCCCCAGCGCCGGGCCGAGCACGGCGGCGAGCACCACTACGGCCAAAAAGCCCAGGGCCAGCCGCACGGACAGGCCGCCGGTGGAAGTTCGAAGGAATGCGATCATGCGGACGGCCTGCGGATGCGGGGATCGACAAGGGCCTGGGCCAGGTCGATGACCAGGCTGATCAGGATGAAAAGCGCGAAGATGGCCAGCAGCGAACCCTGGATGACCGGGTAGTCGCGCGAGAACGCCGCGCTGACCAGCAGCGAGCTCAGGCCTGGCCAGTCGAACAGCGCCTCGATGATGACGGTGCCGCCCAGCAGGTTGCCCGCGCGGATGCCGATGATGGCAATCACCGGCACCAGCGCGTTGGGCAGCGCGTGGCGCAGGATCGCCTTGCCCCGCGGCAGCCCCTTGGCCCGGGCCAGTTTCACGTAGTCGCGACTCATCACGTCCGACAGGCTGGCGCGCGTCATGCGCGCCACCACACCCATGAAGTTCAGGCCGATGGTCAGCGACGGCAGGATCAGCGACAGCAGGTGCTGCACGGGGTCATCGGCAAACGACACGAAGCCGGACGACGGCAGCCAGCCCAGCGCCAGGCTGAACACCAGCACCAGCAGGATGCCCAGCACGAACACCGGCGCCGAAAACCCCGCCACCGCCAGCACGGACGCCGCCATGCCGGCCAGCCGGCCGCGCGAACGCGCCGCCACCACGCCCAGCGGCACCCCCAGCACCACCGCCACCAGCAGCCCGGCGCCGATCAGTTCCAGGCTGCGTGGAATGCGCCGCGCCAGTTCGTCGACCACCGGTTCGCCCGTGCGCAGCGATACGCCCAGGTCGCCGTGCGCCAACGCGCCGGCCCAATGGGCGAACTGCGTGCCCAGCGGCAGGTCCAGCCCCAGCTGGCTGCGCACGCGCGCCACCGCCACTGGATCGCTGCCGGCCTGGTCGCCCAGCATGATGGCCACGGGGTCGCCGGGCAGCAGATGAATCGCGATGAAGACCACCCCGGCGGCCAGCGCCAGGGTGACCAGCGCCGACGTCAGGCGCCTGAGCAGGAAAGGCAGCATGCCGGCGCGCTCAGTTCAGCCACATGGTGGGCAGCGAGATGCCGGGGCTGCTTTCGCTCAGCGCCCCGCCCAGCTGCGTATAGCCGTGCACCTTGCGCAGGTAGCCCTGGCCCTGCTCGCGCCAGCTCACGAAGACCCACGGGCTGGTGTCCAGAATGCGCTTTTCGGCCTGCTGGTAGATCGGCTGGCGGGCCTTGGGGTCAGTCAGCGCGCGGCCGTCGGCCAACAGCTTTTCCAGTTCGGGGTCGCGATAGCCGACCGGCTTGGCCCAGTAGCTGGAATCGCCGCCCAGGTAGTAGGCATAGGCGTCCGGGTCGGGCAGCTTGACCGACACGCCGTAGATCATGGATTCATAGTCGCCGCGGTTCTTGCGTTCGACCAGCGTGGCCCATTCCACGGGTTCCAGCTTCAGGTTGATGCCGACTTCCTTCAGGTTGGCCTGCACCACCTGCGCCATGGTCGTGTAGATGCCCAGCCCCTGGAACACCACCATCGATGCGTCCACGCCATTGGCATAGCCGGCTTCGGCCAGCAAGGCGCGCGCCTTGGCGGGATCGCGCTTGTAGGTACCGTCCAGCGCCTTGTCGTAGTACGGCGAATCGTCCGGCGTGGGCGCGCCGTAGATGGGCTTGCCGTAGCCGAAGAACGCGGCCTTGGACACGGCTTCGCGGTCGATCGCGTACGACACCGCGCGGCGCACGCGGGCGTCGTCGAACGGCTTCTTGCTGGTATTGAACCAGACGCTCATGAACGCGCCGCCGGCGGTGTCGATCTTGATGCCGGCGTTGCGCCGCAGCACGTCGATGTCTTTCCAGGGCACGAAGTCGATCATGTCCAGCGACTGGCTGCGCAGCGCGTTCACGCGCGCGTCATCGCTCTTGATCATGCGGAAATCCACCCCGTCCAGGTAGGGTTGCCCCGTGACGAAATAGTGCGGATTGCGCACCAGGTTGGCGCGCACGGCGGGTTCGTAGCTTTTGAGCTGGAACGGGCCGGTGCCGTTGGCGGACAGCTTCAGGTTGGCGCCGCCCTGTACCCACTTGCGCGACACGATCGCCGCTTCGGGCAATGCCAGCACGCTCAGCATGGTGGCGTCCGGCGTGGGCTTTTCGACCTTGACGGTGGCCGCGTCCACCACGGTGACCGTGGCGCCCTGCAGGTTCGAGCGCAGCGTGGCGCCCGTGGCCGGGTCCAGGATGCGGTCCAGCGAGAACTTCACGTCGTCGGCCGTAACCGGCGTACCGTCCTGGAACGTCACGTCCGGGCGCAGGTGAAACACCAGCGTGCGGGCGTCGGGCTGGTCCCAGCTTTTTGCCAGCCGCGGCACGATCGTGCCGTTCTTGTCGTAGCCCGCCAGCGGGCTGTACAGCGCCTCGATCAGCACCTTCCAGGCGCTGCCGCCATACACATGCGGATCGAGCGACACGATTTCGGACACGGTGCCGTAGCGCAGCGTGCCGCCGGCCTTGGGCGTGTCGGCAGCGACGCCGCTGGAGGCCCAGGCCGTCAGGGCGCAGGCGCCCAGGGCCAGCGCCAGCCGGCGCCAGGGTTGCAGGATTGCCATGGTGTTCCCCTTGTTCATGATGGTCAGCCGGTGCGCGGCGCGCCGTCAGGACGGCAGCGCCTCGACCAGGCGGTCGATGTCATCGGTATCGTTGTAGTAGCTGGGCGAAATGCGCAGGTTGCCCCCGCGCACCGCCAGGTCCACGCCGGCCTCGCGCAGGCGATCAGCCAGGTCTTGCGCGTCGTGGCGGGCATGCTTGAACGACAGGTTGCCCGAGGCCTCGCCGGGCACCCGCGAACTGACGATCTGGAAGCCCTTGCGCTGCAGCGCCACGGCGGCGTAGTCGGTCAGTTCCAGGATGTGCGCCTCGATGCGGGCCGGCGTCAGCGCCAGCTGGATGCGCACGGCGGCATCCAGGCCCCAGATGCCCGTGAAGTTGGCCAGCGCTTCCTCGAAACGGCCGGCGTTGGGCCGGTATTCCAGCAGGTAGTGCATGTGGTCTTCGGTGCTGTCGACGCTGTGATAGCCCACGCTGGGCGGGTCCAGCAGGCCCAGCACGCTCTTGCGGCAATAGAAGTAGCCGGTGCCGATGGGTGCCAGCATCCACTTGTGCCCGCCCACCGACAGGAAGTGCACGCCCAGCCGTTCCACGTCCAGCTCCAGCGCGCCGGCCCACTGGATCGCATCCAGGTTCAGGTACACGCCGCGTTCGTGGCACAGGTTCGAGGTGGCCTCCAGGTCCTGCCGGAAGCCGTTCGAAAATTGCACCGCGCTCAGCGACACCAGGCGGGTGCGGTCGTCCATCAGCTTGCGGATATCGTCCACCAGGATGCGGCCGTTGCGGTTCTTCACCCAACGGATCGTAACGCCGCGCGCCGCCAGCTTCATCCAGCAATACACGTTGGACGGGTACTCGATGTCGGGCAGGATCAGGTTGTCGCCGTCGCGCCACGGAAAGCCGTTGGCCACATTGACCAGCCCTTCGGTGGTGTTCTTGACGTACGCGATCTCGTCGCGCCCCGCCCCGATCAGCCGGCCGATGCGGGCCTTGATGGTTTCCTCGGCGTAGCGGCACCACTCGGGATAGGCGTTGCGGCCGTTGTCGCGCACGTCCTCCATGAAGCGATTCACCGCCGCCACCACCGGCAGGCTCAGCGCGCCGATCGACGCGTTGTTCAGATACGCCCGCCGCTGCTTGATCGGGAACGCCTGCCCGATGTTGCTCCAGTCGAGCTGCTCGATGCCATTGCGGTCATCGGGAAACAGTGCCGCGGGTCCGCCCACGGAAACCGGTTTGTCCAGGATATTCACGCCGCGCCTCTTTCATTGAAGGTGGGATGATCCTAAGATTGCGTGAATCCATGCGTCAATTTCGTTTGGAGTATCGATTCATGCACTTTTGTAATGTATCGCGGCGGCCTGGCCGCTTTCTCCTATGGCGCAGCGGGAACGGCCCGAGTCTGTCCCTGCCCGCCCTTTCGGGTTTGTCCCTATGCGCCTGAACCGCCTGCAAGCCCTGCGCGCCGTCATGGAAACCGGCAGCGTCACCGAGGCCTCGCGCCGCATCCACCGCACCCAGCCCCAGATCAGCCGCCTGATCTCGGCGCTGGAAGAAGAAGTCGGCTTTTCGCTGTTTTCACGCCAGGGCCGCGGGCTGATCCCCACCCAGGAATGCCTGCGCTTCTACGAGGGCACGCGGCACATCCTGGCCGGTTTCGAAGAGGTGGATCGAATCGCCGGCAACATCCGCAACCAGCAGGACGCCTGGCTGCGCATCCTGACCCAGCCCTACTTCGCCTACAGCGCCATGCCCGGCGCCATCGCCGAATTCGGCCGCAGCCATCCGCAGGTGCGCATGTCGCTGGAAGTGCGTTCGCGGGTGGACGTGGGGCTGTGGATGTCGGGCCAGCAGTTCGACCTGGGCGTGGCCGCGCTGCCGATCGATTTCCCGGGCATCACCAGCCGCACTTTCGCCCAGGTACGGCTGGTGATCGCCATGCCCGAAGGCCACCGCCTGGCGGCCAGGCGCGTGGTCACGGCCGACGACATCCAGGACGAGCCCTTCATCGCGCTGCGCCCCTATACCCTGCTGCGTCAGCACATCGACGACTTGATGGAAAAGCGCCGGCTGCCGCTGCGGCTGGTGATGGAAACGTCGTCCGGCCAGTCCGCCTGCCAACTGGCGGCGCTGGGCATGGGCATCGCCCTGGCCGATCCGATCCTGGCGGCCAACGTGCCCGGCATCGTGCTGCGCGACTTCGAGCCGCGTTTGACCATGCCGTACGGCTTCCTGCTGCCCAGTTCGTATGCGCCGTCGGAACAGGCGCGGGAATTCGCGCGGCTGCTGATCCGGCGGGTGAAAGAGATGGCGCCGGAGCGGGTGGACCTGGTGCCGCAGGATGCCGCCGAGGGAGATGGCGGCATGGCGTTTCCGTAGGCGAATCAGGGCCCGTCCACACGACAAGGCCCCTCGGACCAGCCCTAGCCTACCGGCGTCGGCCGGGCCACCCAGCAGAACCAATTCAGGCGCGGCACCGAGCCGGCCAACGCGGGATCGTCGTGTTCGAAGCCGACCTCTATTCCGCCTGACGTGGTGACCAGAAAGGCATAAGGCGGCGCGTGCGGCCGTACGTCGCCGACCGCGATACCGCGGCGCGCCGCGTTGTCCAGAAAGCGCGCCAGGGGCGTGCCGGCCCGCAGGATGCCGGTGTCCGTCAATGCCAATGGGCCGCCTCGGACATACCCGCCCCGCCCGCTGAAACCGTCCACGAACACCGTGGTCAAGGCCGTCTCGGATTCGAAATGGAATTCGATGTCGCCGTAGCCGACGATCAGCGGAAAACAGCGCGCGTCTCCGGGCCGATAGGAGCGGTCCAGGTCCGTGGGGGTGTAGACCTCATCGGGCGGCCCCAGGGCGGCGAAGACCGCTTGCGGCGTGCTGTCGGCGCCGGGGCGCCACGGCCCGATCCGGCCATGCTGGAGGAAGGCGATTAGCGAAATCATCGCGGCATTATCGCGCAGCCCGGTGGATGCGCCCGCCCTTGCCTCTGCCCGGTGCCTACGCCAGCCGTTCGAACTTCTGCACCAGGAAATCGACGAACACCCGTACCCGCGCCGGCAACAGCCGCGACGCGGTCATGACGTACAGCGGAATCGGGTCCAGCTGCCAATCCGGCAGCAGCCGCACGATCTGCCCGGCCTGCAGCAACGCCGACGCCTGCGTGCGGCTCAATTGGCCGATGCCCATGTCCTGCCGGATCAGCTGGCGGATCAGCGACTGGCTGTTGGTGACCAGCAGCGGCGTCGGCTGCACCGCCACGGCGTCGTCGCCGCTATGCAGCGTCCAGCCGGCGCCGGCCTCGGTCTCTGACGTGAACAGGCACTGGTGATGTTCCAGCTGGGCCGGCGCCAGCGGCGTGCCGTGCGCGGCCAGGTAGGCCTTGGTGGCATACAGGTGGCGCCGCACCAGGCCGACCCGCCGCGCCACCAGGCGCGAGGCCGTGGGCGGGTCGCCGGTAAGGATGCTGACGTCGTGCCGCTGCGTCATCAGGTCGGGCAGCAGCGACGTCAGGAAAATGTCGAAGCTGATCTGCGGGTAGGCCGCGTGGAACTCGGCGAAATGCGCGTCGGCGAAATAGGTGGCGAAGTCGTTCGACATGCTGACCCGCAGCACGCCCGACGGGTCGGATATCTCGCTGTTCAACTCGTCGTTGACGGTCTTGGCCTGCTGCACGATGTCGTCGATCTGCTGCAGGTAGCGCGCCCCGGTCTCGGTCAGCGTCACGCGGCGGGTCGAGCGGTTGAACAGCTTGATCTTGATATCGGCTTCGAATTCGGTGATGCGGCGCGACAGCGTGGACGTGGGCACGCCCAGCGCCTGCGAGGCTTTGGTGAAGCTGCCCTCTCGGGCGACCGCCGCGAAAAACGCCATGTCCCGCAGGCGGTCTATGTCTCTGCTCATCGTCTACCTCTTGCTGCGTCGTTCTTGAAATTAGATGACAACTCATCTATAATAGATGATAAGTCATCTAATTCGCAAACCCAGCCATGTCCCAGGAAACCGCCGCCCCGCCCCAAGGCCGGCTCAGCACCAAGATCGGCGTCGTCGCGCGCCAGTGGCGCCGCGCCGTCGATCAACGCCTGCAGCCGTTCGACCTCACCCAGGCCACCTGGCTGCCGCTGGTGCAACTGGCCCGCGCGCCCGGCCCGATGCGCCAGAAAGACCTGGCGGCCGCCCTGTCGCTGGACAACTCCGCCGTGGTGCGGGTGCTGCAGAACCTGGAAGCCAACGGCTTCATCGAGCGCCTGGAAGACCCGGACGACCGCCGCGCCAAGGCGCTGGCCATCACGGCCCAGGGGCGCCAGCTGGTGCGGCGGGTCAATACCGTGTCCGCCACGCTGGAACGCGAGCTGCTGCAAGGCATGGCGCCCGAAGACGTCGACGCCGCGCACCGCGTGCTGGACCGGCTGGGCAGCCTGCTGCTGGATCTGAACGGCGCCACTCAGGCCCGCTCTTGATGGCGTTGCCGTCCACGCCTGAACTTGCACACTGACGTCCCCCCACCATGACCGCCGCCGCGCCCACCCCTGCCTTGCCGGATGCCGCGGCCGCCAGCGGCCTGCGCACACTGCTGTTTCCGCTGGCCATCGCGCTGGCCGTGGGACTGGACTATTTCGACAATTCCGCCTTTTCGTTCTTCATCAGCGACATCGCCGGCGGCATCGGCGCCCCGCCCGATGAACTGATCTGGTCATCCAGCGCCTACGCCGTGGCCGGCGTGCTGGGCATCCTGCAACACCAATGGTGGGTCGAACGCCTGGGCCACCGCCACTACATCGGCGCCTGCCTGCTGCTGTTCGCCGCCGCGGGGGTGCTGGCGGCGCTGAGCCAATCGTCGGCCGAACTGGCCGTGGCGCGCGCCTTGCAGGGCTACCTGATGGGCCCGATGATGGGCGCCACGCGCATCCTCATCCAGCAAAGCTTCGCCCCGCGGGAACGCGGGCGCGCCACGCGGCTGTTCCTGTGCAGCATTCTGCTGTGCAGCGCGCTGGCGCCGCTGGCGGGCGGCTACCTGGTGGCCGACTTCGGCTGGCGCGCGGTGTTCGTCTGCACCATCCCCGTGGCGCTGATCACGGGCGGACTGGTCATGCTGGCGGTGCCGGCCACCGGCCGCCTGCCGCCCGAACAGCGCGGCGAGCCCCACCTGTGGCCCTACGTGATCGCGGCGCTGGCGCTGGGCGCCTTGCAGATCGTGGCGCAGCAACTGCGCACGTCGCCGTTCAGCGAATCGCCCGGCCTGGAAGGCCTGACGCTGGCCGGCGTGCTGCTGCTGGGCGCCTTTCTGTGGCATCAATGGCATCATCCGCGTCCGCTGTTGCACCTGCATGGCCTGAAAGAAGCCACCTTCCGCACCGGCCTGATGCTGTATGCGCTGTACTACTTCATCAGCAACGCGTTCAGCTACCTGGTGTCGCGCTTCTTGCAGGCCGGGCTGGGCTATCCCGTGGAAAACGCCGGGCATCTGGTCGGGGTGACGTCACTGGCGGCGCTGGCCGGCGCCCTGCTCTATTTCCGTTTTGCCGGCCGGCTGACGCGCAAGAAGGGGTTGATCACCACCGGTTTCGTGCTGGCCGCGCTGATCGGCGCCTGGCTGGCGCATCTGCCGCCCGACGTCAGCCAGTCGTGGCTGCTGCTGCCCCTGACGTTGCGCGGCCTGCTGTTGCTGTTCATTGCGCTGCCGGTGGCCAACCTGGCCTTCCAGCCGTTTGCGATGGAGCTGTATCCGCACAGCTACCGCGTCAAGAACATCGTCAAGCAGATGGCGTATTCGTTTTCCACGGCCACCATCATCGTGCTGGAACAGCACCGCCTGGCCCTGCACCAGACCCAGCTGGCCGCCAACGCCAGCCTGTCCAACCCGGTGTTCGCCAGCACGCTCGACCAGCTGACGCAGCGTTTCGCGCAGGCCGGCGCGGCGCTGGCGGCCGCGCATGGCCTGGCGCTGGCCGAAATCCAGCGCGTGATCACGCAGCAGGCCAATTTCATGAGCGTGCTGGACGGCTTCGTGTTCCTGGGCGGGGTGTCGGCGGTGGCGGCCGGGTATGCGTTGTGGCAACGCCGGATTCACTGACCCCGGCGGTGCCACCCAACGCCCGGCTATTAGCTAAAAGTAATTGAATATTTCCGGATGGCGACAGCCTTGCGCATCATGCAGGGTCGGGACGCGGCCCTGCCGCCTGTCTTTCACGCCCACTCTTTCCGGAGAAGCCCTTTGTTCCAACGACTGCTCGCCTCGGCCCTGACGCTGACGGCCCTGGCCGCTGCCCCGGCCCACGCCCAGCAAGCGCCCCAGGCCCTGCTCAATACGTCCTACGACATCGCGCGCGAGCTGTTCGCCGCCATCAACCCCAAGTTCCAGGCCGACTGGAAGGCCAAGACGGGACAGGACGTCAGCATCGAACAGTCGTTCGCCGGCACCTCGCGCCAGGCGCAGTCCATCATCCAGGGCCTGAAGGCCGACGTGGTGACCTTCAACCAGGTGCCCGACGTGGACATCCTGGCGCAGAACAAGCTCTTGGCCGCCGACTGGCAGAAGAAGTTCGCCAACAACAGCTCGCCCTACTACAGCACCATCGCCTTCCTGGTGCGCCGCGGCAACCCGAAGAACATCAAGACCTGGGACGACCTGGTGCGCGATGACGTCAAGCTGGTGTTCCCCAACCCCAAGACGTCCGGCAACGCGCGCTATTCCTACCTGGGCGCCTGGCTCTACGCCCACGAGAAGTTCAAGGGCGACGACGCCCAGACCCGCGCCTTCGTCGGCAAGCTGCTCAAGAACGTCGAGAGCTTCCCCACCGGCGGGCGCGGCGCCACCGTGGCGTTTGCCCAGAACAACCAGGGCGACGCGCTCCTGACCTTCGAATCCGAGGTCAACAACATCGCCCAGGGCGACGAATTCAAGGCCCAGGGCTTTGAAGTGGTGGTGCCGCCGGTCAGCGTGCTGGCTGAATTCCCCGTGGCCTTGGTGGACAAGGTGGCCGACGAGAAAGGCACGCGCAAGGTGGCCGAGGCCTATCTGCAGTTCCAGTACTCGCCCGCCATCCAGAAGCTGTTGACCGACTTCAACTACCGCGTCCACGACGCCGAGGCGATCAAGGCCAGCGCCAGCCGCTTTCCGGCGATCCGCCTGATCAACCCGCAAGACGTGTTGGGTTCTTGGGACCAGATCACCAAGACCCACTTCGCTGCCAACGGCGTGCTGGACCAACTGCTGGGCGCCGGGCGCTGACACCCGCCCTTGCCATTCGCCATGACAGCCGGCTGCCCCACGGGGCGGCCGGCGCCTTTTCGTTCGGGTCCGCATGCCTAAGTTCTTTCGCCAGCACCCCACGCTGCCCGGTTTTGGGTTGAGCTTCGGGGTCAGCAGCCTGTTCATCACGCTGGTCATCCTGCTGCCCTTGTCCGCGCTGCCGCTCTACAGCAGCCAGATGAGCTGGGGCCAGTATTGGCAAGCAGTGACCGACCCGCGGGTGCTGGCCAGCTACCGCGTCACGCTGCTGTCGGCCGCGTATTCCACCGCCGTGGTGCTGGCGGTGGGCTTGCTGCTGGCGTGGATCCTGGTGCGCTACCGCTTCCCGGGCCGCGCGCTGCTGGACGCGGCCGTGGACCTGCCCTTTGCCCTGCCGACGGCAGTGGCCGGGCTGACGCTGTCGGTGCTGCTGGCGCCGGGCGGCTGGGTCGGCCAGTTCTTCGCGCCGCTGGGCATCAAGATTTCCTACGCCTTTCCCGGCCTGGTCATCGCCATGATCTTCACCAGCCTGCCATTCGTGGTGCGCTCGGTGCAGCCGGTGCTGGCCGATATCGGCACCGAATACGAAGAGGCCGCGCGCACCCTGGGCGCCAGCGGCCGCCAGGTGGCCTGGCGCGTGCTGCTGCCCGCGCTGGTGCCGGCGCTGTTCACCGGTGGCTCGCAGGCCTTCATCCGCAGCCTGGGCGAGTTCGGCGCGGTCGTGATGATCGCCGGCAACATTCCCTACAAGACCGAAGTGACGTCCCTGATGATCTTCAGCCGCCTGGCCGAATACAACTACCCGGCCGCGGCCGCCATCGCCACCGTCGTGCTGGCCGCGTCGCTGCTGCTGTTGTTTGCCTTGCAGATGTTGCAGGGCCGCCTGTTGCCATGGCAGCGCGTGGCGGGGGTCTGACGGATGCGCCCGGATTCCCCTTGGCCGCGCCGCCTGCTGATCGCTGCGGGCCTTCTCGCCGCCCTGTTGCTGCTGGTGCTGCCGCTCAGCCTGATCTTCACCCGGGTCATCGTCGGCGGCTGGGCGGCCCTGGTGCAGAACCTGGGCAGCAGCGACATGCGCGCGGCCATCGGCCTGACCTTGCTGGCGGCCCTCATCAGCGTGCCGGTGAACCTGGTGTTCGGCGTGCTGCTGGCCTGGTGCGTCACCCGCTACGACTTTCGCGGGCGGCGCGTGCTGATCGCACTGGTCGACATCCCCTACGCCACCTCGCCGGTGGTCGCCGGGCTGTGCTACCTGGTAGTCTACGGGCTGGAAGGCGCGTTCGGCCGCTGGCTGAACGGCCATGGCGTGCAGCTGATGTTCGCCTGGCCCGGCATCGTCATGGTGACTATCTTCGTGACCTCGCCCTTCGTCGCGCGCATCCTGATTCCGCTGATGCAGGCGCAAGGGCCCGAAGAAGAACAGGCCGCGCTGACGCTGGGTGCGGGCGGCTGGCAGATCTTCCGCCGCGTCACGCTGCCCAACATCAAATGGGGCCTGCTGTACGGCGCCGTCATCACCAACGCCCGCGCGGTCGGCGAGTTCGGCGCCGTATCGGTCGTGGCCGGCGCCATCCGCGGCAAGACGCTGACGCTGCCGCTGCTGATCGAACAGCTCAACGACGACTACAAGACGGTCGCCGCCTTCACCGCCGCCGCGCTGTTGGCCTGCATGGCGTTGCTGACGCTGGTGGTGAAGACGATTATGGAAAGGCAGCGGCCGGCGGGGTTGTAGCGCCCGTCGACCCTTGCCCGGCGTTTTAAAACGGCTGCTTCAGGACGGCAGCTTCAGGCCGGTGATCTGCAACACCACGCGGCGGCCCTGCCTGCTTCAATCCGCAAAATGCCGGTTCGCCGGCCGCGGCAGCCCCAGATTCTCGCGCAACGTGCGGCCTTCATACTCGCGCCGGAAGATCCCCCGCCGCTGCAGTTCCGGCACGACCTGCCCGGCAAAGGCGTCCAGCCCGCCCGGCAGCCACGGGAACATGACGTTGAAACCGTCGGACCCTTCGGTTTCCAGCCATTCCTGCATCTGGTCGGCGATGTGCGCGGCCGTGCCCACCATGGCCAGCCCGCCGTAGCCGCCCAGGCGTTGGGCCAGTTGCCGCACCGTCAGCGATTCGCGCTCGGCCAGGCGCAGCACGCGTTCCTGGCTGCTTTTACTGGCGTTGGTCTCCGGCAGCGGCGGCAGCGGCCCGTCCGGATCGAAGCGCGACGCGTCACAGCCCAGGGCGATGGACAGCGACGCGATGGCGCTTTCGTAGTGCACCAGGCTGTCCAACTTGGCGCGGATGGCGCGCGCCTCGGCGTCGGTGTCACCCACCACCACCAGCACGCCCGGCAGGATCTTCAAGTGGTCGCGGCTGCGGCCCAGCTTGTCCATGCGTCCTTTCACGTCCGCATAGAAGCGCTGGCCGTCCTGCAACGTGCCCGCCGCGGCAAAGACGACCTCGGCGGTTTCGGCGGCCAGCTGGCGGCCCGGTTCGGACGCCCCGGCCTGCACGATCACCGGCCAGCCCTGCACCGGCCGCGCAATGTGCAGCGGCCCGCGCACCGACAGGTGTTCGCCCTGGTGATTCACGGCGCGCAGCCCCGACGGGTCGAAATAGATGCCGCTGTCCGCATCCCGAATGAAGGCGTCGTCGGCCCAGCTGTCCCACAGGCCCGTCACCACGTCGTAGAACTCGCGGGCACGGGCGTAACGGTGGGCGTGGTCCGGCTGCTCGGTGCGGCCGAAATTCAGCGCGGCGTCGGGGTTGGACGTGGTGACGATGTTCCAGCCCGCGCGGCCGCCGCTCAGGTGGTCCAGCGACGCGAAACGCCGGGCCACGTGAAACGGTTCGTCGAACGTGGTGGACGCCGTGGCCACCAGCCCCAGCCGCTCGGTGGCCTGGCTCAATGCGGACAGCAGCGTGAACGGCTCGAACGACGTGGCGGTATGGCTGCGCTTGAGCGCCTCGATGGGCATGTTCAGCAGCGCCAGGTGGTCGGCCATGAAGAAGGCGTCGAACTTGGCCCTTTCCAGCGTCTGGGCGTAGCGCTTGAGATGTTCGAAATTGAAATTGGCGTCGCGATGGGCGCCGGGGTAGCGCCAGGCGCCGGTGTGGATACTGACCGGGCGCATGAACGCGCCCAGCTTCAATTGACGTTGCGCAGCCATGGGTGCCGGCCTGTGTAGCGGAAACGAAAAAGATAGCGCCGGCCCGGCCCGCCGCGAACGAACCAAACGTTATATGGCTATGCCGCCGATTTGCACCGCCGCCGCTTTGTCTTTACGCTTGCCTGCTTTGCCCGCTTCGATCCCGGCCCCCGCATGATCGCGTTCCTGCAGCCCTATTTCCGCGAAGAATGGCGTGTCTACGCCGAGTCCGTGCAGCTTGCGCCCACCCGCGCCGATGAACGGTCGGCGGGCGCGTTGCTGCAAGATGCGGGCTGGCTGGGCGACGCATTGGCGCGCCACCGCCGCCACTGGTCGGACGCCGATCCGCGCGCGGTGGCCTCGGCTTGGGCCATGCGTTATCTGTGGGCGCTGCTGCCGCCCGTGGTGGCCGCCGCCAGCGGTGCGTGCCGGCCCTTGCCGATGGCCGCCGACGCCATGCGGCTGGAACTGGATGACACGGGTGCGCCGGTGCGCTTCCTGATTGCCGACCTGGGCGATGCCAAGGATGGGGATCCTGCCAGTACCGCTGGCAGCATCGGCACCCGCTGCGCCGAAGCGCCCGTCCACGCACCCTCCGACGTCTGGCACCGCTACGGTCCGCTGGTCTGGGACCACCTGCGCCTGCTAGCCGACGCGCTGTTCCAGGCCAGCCGCCTGCCGCGCAAAACAGTCTGGGGCGGCGCGGTGCGCTACCTGGAAGCCGTGCTGAAAGCGATGGAAACCCACGGCGCCGCGTCGCATGCCGCGCAAGACCGCCAACAGTTGCTGCACGAACCTGCGTGGGGCCCGGCCTGCCAGGAACGCGACAACCCCTTGTGCCTGCCGCCCCGGGTATCGCGCGGCGACGGCCCGGCCGTTACCCTGCATCGGGAATGCTGCCTGTACCACCTGCTGCCCACGGCGCAGTACTGCGCGGCCTGCCCGTTGGCGCCGCAGCACCGGGCGCCGCCGCGCCAACCGCAATCTCAAACCACGACGTAATCGGTCGAAGGCCGGGCTGACGGCCGCGTCGCAGGCCGCCCCTGCGATCGCCACCCCTCAGATATCCGCCGCCCGCGTGATGTGGCGCTTGAGCAGCGCCGCCGCATAATCCCGGTCCCCCTCGGCCAGCGCCGCCAGGATCCCCAGATGGTCGGTACAGGCCTGGCGGATGTGCACCTCGGCGAGATACCCGAAATTGGCGTATTCCGTCATGCGCCGCAGTGAATTCTGGCGCCGCACCGCCTCGGTCAGAAAGCGGTTGTTCGACCACGACGCCAGCGTTTCATGAAAATTGGCGTTGGCGTTGAACCAGACGTCGCGCTGCAATTGCGCCACGGGCATCTGCAATATTTCGCCCTGCTCGCGCTGCAAGGCGGTCAGCTGGTCCGGCGGCGCGTGATAGCCCGGCGCCGTCAGCGCGCTGCATTCGACGATCAGGCGGAATTCATAGC
This sequence comes from Achromobacter sp. DH1f, assembly GCF_000633435.1. Lineage (NCBI taxonomy): Bacteria > Pseudomonadati > Pseudomonadota > Betaproteobacteria > Burkholderiales > Alcaligenaceae > Achromobacter > Achromobacter sp. DH1f. The sequence goes on from NZ_AYMF01000023.1 coordinate 252,150, forward strand.
TTTCGTTGACCGCCTGCTCGTTGTCCAGCGTTTCGGCGAAATGCCAGCCGTGGCCCGGCAGGCGTTCGGCCAGCCCTTCGGTGGCCAGGCGCATCAGCGCGCGCCGCAGCGCGCCCCGCGTGACCTGGAACTGTTCGACCAGTTGCGCTTCGGACACCTCGGCGCCCAGCCGGCCGTCGGCGCGGGCGCTCATCAATTCGCCGTACAGGCTTTCGGATTCGGAATGCGGCACCAGCGCATCCAGGCTTTCGTCGCTGGCGGGCTCGCGCTCCAGCCGGTAGCCCTTACCTGCCGTGTAGGCCAACAGGCCCTGGCGCGTCAGCAGGTTCAGCGCCTGGCGAATCGGCGAGCGCGACACTTTCAGTTCCTGCGCCAGGCGCAGATCCGACAGCCGTTCGCCCACCTGCCAGCGGCCGCTCTGGATCAGGGCGGTCAGCTTGCGGGCGACTTCGATCTGTAAGGGACTCAGCTCTTGCATGGCGTCGCGCTCCTTTGCCGAAGGATTATCCATGCCCGACCTGCCGGCGCAAGCGCGTGCTTGCCCGGGGCGCGGCATGCTGCCCTGCGGTGTCCTTCGCGGTCGTACACGTTTTCCCTAGATTTCATATATCGCCCCATAAAACCGATTGACAGGGGATGACAGCGGTATTTAGTGTATTACGCAGCAACAAAATACAAAAGGAAGGACAGATGGCAATCACTCCCTTTCCCTGCGTTACGTTGACCGGCGGCCCTGAAAGCCGCGGCCGCCAGTATGGGCAGGCACTGCAACCCCGCATCCGCCAAAGCGCGGCCCTGTACGGCGGGGCGCTGGACGCATTCGGCATGGGCGCCGCGCAAAAGACGGCATTGATATCCGACTACGCCCGCCGCATCGCCGACTTCGACGAGCACTACGTCGAAGAAATGCGTGGCATCGCCCAGGGCGCCGACGTGCCCTTCGAAGACATCGTCATGATCAACGCCCGCACCGAAGTCATGGCGCTGGCGCGGGCCCAAAGCAGCACGGCCAATCCCGACGATGAGGCCGACGACGGCTGCACCGGCGCCATCCTGCTGCCCGAGCGCAGCGCCTCGGGCAACCTGATCCACGCGCAGAACTGGGACTGGCGCGCCGAATGCGCGGCCACCGGCGTCGTGCTGCGAGTGCGCCAGGACCACGGGCCCGACTACCTGACCTTTGTCGAAGCCGGCGGCCTGGCCCGCAGCGGGCTGAACGCCGCGGGCGTCTCCATCACCGCCAACTACCTGGAATGCGAGCGCGACTACAAGACCCTGGGCGTGCCCCTGGGCCTGATCCGCCGCAAGGTGCTGGAACAGGAACACTTCGCCCTGGCCGCCAAGGTCGTGGCCACCACGCCCAAGTCCTGCTCGAACAACATCATGATCGCGTCGGCCGCCGGGTTCGGCATCGACTTCGAATGCGCGCCGGACGAGGCCTTTCCGCTGTACCCCGACGACGGCCTGATCGTGCACGCCAACCACTGGGTCGGCCCCATTGCCCTGGCCAAGCTGCGCGACACCGGCATTCCCCATGTACCCGAAAGCTTCTACCGCGACTGGCGCGTGCGCCGGCTGCTGCAAGCCCAGGGCCGCCTCCTGGACCGCGAAGGCGTCAAGGCCGCGCTGTTCGACGACTTCCTGGCGCCCTATTCCGTCTGCCGGCCCGAACGCCACGGCGACGGCGGCAACCTGACCGCCACGGTCGCCATGATCGTGATGGAGCCGGCGCTGGGCCTGATGGAAATCGCGCCCATGCCGGCCAGCAACCGCCGCTTCACGACCTACCGGCTGGACGGCGACGAGCCGCGGGAAGCAGTCGATACCCGCGAATCCGAGCTGGCCGGAGCCTGAGCGCCATGTTGCGCTTCATCGTGTCGCGCATCGGCATGGCGCTGCCCACGCTGCTGATGGTTGCGCTGGCGGTGTTCATCCTGGTGCGGCTGATTCCGGGCGACCCGGCCGCCTTGATGCTGGGCGATTCGGCCGATGCCGCCAGCCTGGCCGCGCTGCGCGAACAGTTGGGGCTGAACGCCAGCTGGCCGACCCAGTTCGTGCTGTGGGGCGGCCACGTGCTGCAAGGCGACCTGGGACTATCCATCGCCAACCGCGAACCGGTGCTGTCGCTGATCCTGGAACGCTTCGTCGTCAGCGCGCAGGTGGTGCTGCCCGCCGTGCTGCTGGCCACGCTGCTGGCGGTGCCGGCCGGCATGCTGGCGGCGTGGCGCCAGGGCCGCCTGGCCGACCTGGCGCTGGTGGGCGGCGCCACCCTGCTGCTGTCGCTGCCCGCCTTCTGGATGGGCCTGCTGCTCTTGCTGCTGTTCTCGCTCAAGCTGGGCTGGTTTCCGATGGTGGGCTTTGTCACCTTCGCCGAGAACCCGGGCCGCGCCTTGATGTATCTGGTGCTGCCGGTGGCCACGCTGCTGCTGCACGAGATCGGCGTCATCCTGCGCATGACCCGCGCGTCCACGCTGGAAGTGCTGAACCTGGACTACATCACCCACGCCCGCGCCAAGGGCCTGTCCGAATTCAAGGTGCTGCGCCGCCACGCCTTCAAGAGTTCGTTCGGCCCCACCTGGACGCTGCTGGGCCTGATCCTGGGCAACCTGCTGGCCGGGGTGGCCGTGATCGAAACGGTGTTCACCATTCCCGGCCTGGGCCGCCTGCTGGTCGACGCCATCTTCGCCCGCGACTACCCGGTGATCCAGGGCTGTCTGCTGTTCATCGCCAGCGTGTACGTGCTGGTCAATCTGGCGGTGGACCTGCTCTACCCGCTGTTCGACCCGAGGGTGGCCGCGCAATGAAACGTCGTTCCCTGACCGCCGTGGTGGGCGGCACCCTGGTGGCGGTGGTGGTCGTGACCGCCCTGGTGGCGCTGTTCTGGACGCCCTACGACCCGCTCAAGCTCAACTTCAAGGCCCGCCTGGCCGCGCCCAGCCTGACGCACCTGATGGGCACCGACGAGCTGGGCCGCGACGTCTTCAGCCGCCTGATGCAGGGCGCCACCGCCAGCCTGCGCGTCAGCGTGATGACGGTGCTGCTGGCCACCGGGGCGGGCGTACTCATCGGCGCCACCAGCGGCTTTCTGCGCGGCTGGACCGACCGCGTGCTGATGGCCATCAACGACACCCTGCTGGCCTTTCCCGGCCTGCTGCTGGCGCTGGGCCTGCTGGCCGTGTTCGGCGCCAGCGAAACCGGCATCATCCTGGCGCTGGCCCTGGCCTATATGTCGTCCGTGGTGCGGGTGGTGCGCGGCACCGTGCTCAGCCTGCGCGAACGCGAATTCGTGCGGGCGTCGCGCATCATGGGCAATTCCGAGTTCTACACCCTGATGCGGCACCTGCTGCCCAACTGCCTGGCGCCGGTCATCGTCATGGCCACGTCCATGTGCGGCTGGATCATTCTGGCCGAAAGCTCGCTCAGCTTCCTGGGCCTGGGCGTGGCGCCGCCCGCGCCCACCTGGGGCAACATGCTGGCCGGCAGCCGCAGCTACATCGGCCAGGCCGCCTGGCTGGCGATCTTTCCCGGCCTGGCGATCTCGCTGTCGCTGCTGGGCATCAACCTGTTGGGCGACGCGCTGCGCGACCGGCTCGATCCCCGCATGCGGAGGCGCGCATGACATCCCCCGTATTGCTCGACATCGACCGCCTGACGCTGGCCGCCGGCCCCCATCACAACGTGGTGGCCGACGCCAGCCTGCAAGTGGCGCGCGGCGAGATCGTCGGCGTGGTGGGCGAATCCGGCTCGGGCAAGACCTTGCTGGGCCGCGCCATCATGCGCCTGACGCCCGACGCCATCGTGCGTACCGGCGGCGACATCAAGCTGGACGGCACGTCCGTCTACGGCCTGCGCCCGGCGCAGTTGCGCGCCCTGCGCGGCCCCAAGGTGGCGATGGTGTTCCAGGAACCCATGACCTCGCTCACGCCATCGCTGACCGTAGGCGAACAGCTGGTCGAGGGCCTGCTGCAGCACGCCCCGCGCGAACGCGCCAGCCACCGCGCCCGCATCGAAGCCATGCTGCGCCGCGTCGGCCTGCGCGACATCGACCGCGTGCTGCGGGCCTATCCGCATGAGTTCTCGGGCGGCATGCGCCAACGCATCATGATCGCCTCGGCCATGCTGCTGCGCCCCGGGCTGCTCATCGCCGACGAACCCACCACCGCGCTGGACGCCGTGATCCAGCGCGAAGTGATGGAAATGCTGGTCGAGCTGACCCAGGAAAACGGCACCGCCGTGCTGCTGATCAGCCATGACCTGCCGATGGTGGCGCGCTACGCCAGCCGCATGGTGGTGATGCGCCGCGGCGACATCGTCGAAACCGGCGCCACCGCCCAACTGCTGGCCGCGCCCGCCCACGACTACACCCGCCAACTGCTGGCCACCCTGCCACAGCGCCGCGCCCCGCGCCCGCTGGCCACCGCCGCGCCGCTCTTGTCCGCGCGCGACCTGACCGTGGAATACGGCGCCCGCCGCACCTGGTTCAGCCGCCAGGCCGGCGTGCGCGTCCTGCACGGCATCAGCCTGGACATCCACCCGGGCGAAGTGGTGGCCGTGGTGGGCGAATCGGGTTCGGGCAAGACCACGCTGGGCTCGGTGCTGACCGGCCTGGTGGCGCCCACGGGCGGTACGCTGCGCTACAAGGGCCAGCCGCTGGCTGCGCGCGGCGCGGGCTTTGACGACTACCGCTACCACTGCCAGATGGTGTTCCAGGACCCGTATTCGTCGCTGGACCCGCGCATGACGGTCTCGGCCCTGGTGGCCGAGGCGCTGCGGCTGGCGCCCGGCTTGAGCGCGGCCGACAAGGCGCGGCGCGTGGCCGAAACGCTGCAAGACGTGGGCCTGGGCGGCGACTTCGGCCAGCGCTATCCGCACGAACTGTCCGGCGGCCAGCGCCAGCGGGTGGCGATTGCGCGCGCCCTGGTGCGCCGCCCGGCGCTGCTGATTGCCGACGAGGCCGTGTCCGCGCTGGACGTCACGGTGCGCGCCCAGGTGCTGGACCTGCTGGCCGACCTGCAGCAGCGCTATGGCTTTTCGTGCCTGTTCATCAGCCACGACCTGGGCGTGGTGGAACAGATTGCCGACCGCGTCATCGTGATGCAGACCGGCCGCATCGTCGAACAAGGCACCCGCGACGCCATCTTCGACACCCCGCGCGAACCCTACACCCGCCAACTGCTCGGCGCCATTCCGCTGCTCGAGCCCACGCCCGCGGGCGGCGTGCGCCTGAAATGGCGCAGCGACACCGGCGGGCAGCCTTTCGATGACCGCCAAAGCCCGCCTGCCGGGCAATCACCCGCGGCCCCCGCTTTCAGCACCGACCGGCCCCAGGAGGCCCATCCATGACCACGCTACCCGCCCGCCGCCAGGGCCACGGCATCAAGCTCAGCTTCTACGACTTCGGCGCCACGCCGTTCTTTGCCTGCCAATACGACCAGCGCTTCAGCTACTGCCTGTACGTGCCGGCCGATTACGACGAAACCGCCGCCAAGGCCTACGACCTGGCCGTCATCGTGCACGGCACCGGCCGCACCGCCACGCAATACCGCGACCTGTTCGCCGATTTCGCCCAGCGCCACGACTGCATCGTGCTGGCGCCGCTGTTCCCGGTAGGCATCATTGAACCCGGCGACCTGGCCAACTACAAGCGCATCCAGTTCCACGACATCCGCTACGACCACGTGCTGCTGGCCATGGTGGACGAAGTCATCGCCAAGTACCGCGTGAACGGCAGCCGCTTCCTGCTGTACGGCTATTCGGGCGGCGGCCAGTTCTGCCAGCGCTTTTTCATGCTGCACCCCGAACGCCTGCAAGCCGTCTCCATCGGCGCGCCCGGCGTGGTGACGCTGCTGCATCCCGACTACGACTGGTGGGTGGGCGTGCGCGACGTGCCCGCGCGCTTTGGCAAAGCCATCGACATCGAGGCCATGCGCCAGGTGGCCGTGCAGACCGTGGTCGGCACCGACGACACCCAGACCTGGGAAATCACCATCCCCCGCGACAGCAAGCTGTGGATGCCCGGCGCCGACCTGCAAGGCGACAACCGCATCGAGCGGATCGAGGCGCTGGCGCAAAGCTTCGAACGCCACGGCATCAAGGTCCGGCGCGACACCGTGCCGGGCGTAGCGCACGAGCCGTTCAAGGTCATCGACCCGGTCCAGGCGTTCTTCGAGGACTTTCTGAAGGCCCGCCGCTAAAGCCTGCCATAAAGGCTCACCACCAAGACCCGCCACCAAGACCCGCCACCAAGACAAAAACACAAGGGAAACCCCATGACACGCAAACCTGCCCTGGCCCTGCTGCTGTGCGGCCTGCTGGCCGGCCCCGCCGCCCACGCCGTCGGCGACATCGGCACGCTGCGCGTGGCGCTGCACGCCGATATCGCCAGCATCAACCCCGGCGTGAACCGCGACGCCAACGCCGATATGGTGCTGGCCCACGTGGTCGAAGGCCTGGTGGCCTATGGCGAAGACCTGAAGATCAAGCCCGTGCTGGCCGAAAGCTGGCAGGTCAAGGACGACGGCAAGGTCTACGAGTTCACCCTGCGGCCCAAGGTGCATTTCCACAACGGAGCGGTGCTGACGGCCGGCGACGTGGCCTGGAACTTCAAGCGCTATCTGGATCCGAAGACCAACTTCCAGTGCGTCAACCGCTACAACGGCAAGATCGGCCCCGCCTTGCAGCAGGTCGACGCCGTCGATGCGCAGACCGTGCGGTTCACCTTCGCCTCGCCCGCGCCCAACTTCCTGATGACGCTGGCCACCATCCAGTGCACGCCGTGGATCCTGCACCCGGATTCGGTCAACGCCGACGGCAGCTTCAAGGCCCCCATCGGCACCGGCCCCTATGCCTTCGCCGGCATGATGACCGGCCGCCAGCTGGACTTGAAGCGCTTTGAGGCCTACGACGCCTTGCCCGGCGCACGCGACGGCTACGCCGGCAACAAGACCGCCACCATTCCCCTGCTGCGTTTCATGACGGTGCCCGACGCCAGCACCCGCAGCAACGGCCTGTTGTCCGGCGACCTGGACGTCGTGGACGGCATCGAGCCCGCCACCATGCAGACGCTGCGCGGCCAGGGCCTGACGGTACAGGTGCAGCAGACCCCCAGCTGGCTGGTCATGCAGGTGCAAAGCAATGCGCCCGCGCTGCAAGACGTGCGCATGCGCCAGGCGATTGCCCACGCGCTCAGCCTGCCCGACCTGGCCGAGGCCTCGGGCGAAGGCCTGTACAGCGCCAACCCGTCGGTGCTGGTGCCGCAAAGCCCGTACTACGATGCCCGCAGCAAGACCTGGCCGGCCTACGACCCGGCCGCCGCCCGCACCCTGATGGCGCAGGCCGGCTACAAGGGCAAACCCATCACCTTGCTGGTCGCCAACCGCCAGGAACGCATCCAGGCCGCCACCATCGTGCAGGCCATGCTGGCCGCCTCCGGCATCAACGTCGAACTGAAAGTGCGCGACTGGGCTTCGCAGCTGGACCTGTACGGCCGTGGCCAGTACGAGCTGGCCATCTTCGGCTATTCCGCCCGGCTGGACCCGCTGCTGATGTACGAATCGCTGATCGGCGACAAAAAGGTCGAACCCACCCGCCAATGGGACGACCCCAAGGCCTCGGCCCTGCTCAAGCAGGTGGCGATGGAGCCCGACCCGAACAAACGCCGCGACCTCTTCAACCAGCTGCACGAACTGATGGCGCAAGACATCCCCATCATCGGCCTGTTCAACCTGCCCGTCGTCACCGCACTGCGGCCGTCGGTGCAGGGCTACCAGGGCTGGCCGGGCGGCACGCACCGGTTCTGGGGCGTGACCAAGACGCAACCGTGATGCCCGCTCGCGCCGTGGCCATGGGCTTGAATTTCGTGTGAATTCTGGCCTTGAATTTGGCCGCCGCGCTGGCGCCGCTCCGCCATTGACCTGTTTCCATTCATACTGACCCGCATTCCCGCAGCCATGCCCATCCCTGATTCCGACTACCTCCAGGCCGACGCCACCGCGTTGGCCGCCGCCATCCGCGCCGGCCGCCTGACCCCGGCCGAGGCCGTGGCGCAGGCCTTTGCCGCCATCGACCGCGTCAACCCGCAACTGAACGCCGTCATCCTCACCATGCGCGACGAGGCCGAGGCGCAATTGCGCGAGCTGCCCGCCGACGCCCCGCTGCGCGGCGTGCCCATGCTGCTCAAGGACGACTGCCCCACCTACGCCGGCACGCCCATGTCGTTCGGCTGCCGCGCCGCCGTGGGCTACACCCCCGCGCACGACCACGAACTGGTGCGGCGCTACAAGGCCGCCGGCCTGGTCATCGTCGGCAAGACCAACCTGCCGGAATTCTCGGCCAACATCCACACCGCGCCCACCCTGCACGGCGCGACGCTCAACCCCTGGGACGCCCGCCGCAGCCCCGGCGGCTCGTCCGGCGGCGCCGCCGCTGCCGTTGCCGCGCGCATGGTGCCGCTGGCCTATGGCAACGACGGCGCTGGGTCCATCCGCATCCCGGCCGCCTGCACCGGCCTGTTCGGCCTGCGCCCCTCGCGCGGCCGCGTGCCTTGCGGCCCCGTGTCCAGCGAAAACTGGGGCGGGCTGGTCAGCCACCACGTCCTGACCCGGTCGGTGCGCGATTCCGCCCTGCTGCTCGACCTGACCGACGCACCCGAGCCCGGCGCGCTGTATGCCGCCCCGGCCAAGTCCGGCGCGTACGCCGAGGCCGCCGGCCGCGATCCGCGCGCGCTGCGCATTGGCCTCATCACGCAGCCAGGCCTGGACATGACGCTGGACCCCGCCGTCGCCGCCGCATTGGACGACGCCGCCACGCTATGCCGTCACTTGGGCCACCGAGTCGAACTTACCGCCTTCAACTTCGACCAGGCCGCGCTGGCCGACGCGTACTTGCGCATCGTGGCCGCCTACACCGCGCTGGAGGTCGACGCCATCGCCGCCGACACCGGCCGCCCCGCCGACGCCAGCGGCTTCGAACCCGCCAACCTGGGCCTGGCCGAATATGGCCGCAGCCTGTCCGCACCCGCCCTGCTGGTCGCCCGCAACACGGCCAACGCCATCGCCCGCAGCCTGGGCCGCCTGATGGCGGACTACGACGTGCTGCTGACGCCCGCGCTGCCCACCTTGCCCCCGCCCGTGACCGCGCTGGACGTGCGCAGCAGCGACTGGCGCGCCTTCGCCGACGAATTCATGCGCGGCACCGTCTTCACCCGCCCCGCCAACGCGGCCGGCGTACCCGCCATGAGCGTGCCCCTGTGCGGCGACGCGAGCGGCCTGCCGATCGGCATCCAGTTCATGGCGCCGTATGGTGACGACACCACGCTGATCGAACTGGCCGGGCAACTGGAACGCGCCCGGCCGTGGGCCGACCGCTTGCCGCCGGTACACGCGTGACAACGTTTCTCTTGGGTCACGGCATGAACGAGTTCGCACCCGCGATCCCCATGCCGCACACAATGTTCACGCACGCTTAACATTTCCGTCATTGCGCGTTTCTAAGCTTCCCTCTTTTTCACTTGGGCGGCACAGATGGCGCACGACAAGCAAGACTCGCAGTATCCCGTAACCCCGCAACACGGCGATCATGACATTGCCGAGACAAGCCGCACGCTGCCGGCCGCGACGGACCCGCGCCGCCGCAGCCTGCTCAAAGCCGGCCTGGGCGCCACGCTCATGCCGGTCGGCGGCTCGTTGCTGCTGTCGGCCTGCGCCAGCGACAACGACGACGAAGGCCCCGCCGCGCCCGATGCCCCCGCACCGGCGCCGCAACCGCAGCCCAAGAACATCTCCAGCTTCGCCGTTGCCGTGCTGCCCGACACGCAGTTCTATTCGCGCTACGCCACCGATGCCGAAAACCAGCAGTTCATGCGCAAGTACGGCAGCGAGCCCTACAAGGCGCAGACGCAATGGGTGGCCAACAACGCCAAGGCGCTCAGCATTCCCTTCCTGATCCACCTGGGCGACGTGGTCGACCAGCAGAACAAGCCCGACCAGTGGAAGGTGGCCGACGCGGCCATGAAGATCCTGGAAGACGCCAAGGTGCCGTATTCCATCCTGGCCGGCAACCACGACGTGATCCTGGACCGCGACTACGTCGATCAAAGCAGCCAGACCAGCGCCACCGACGCCCAGCGCACCCTGGCCAACGAACCCTACCTGCAGACCTTCGGCACCGACCGCGCCAAGAAACAAGCCACTTTCGGCGGCCGCGACCCCAGCGGTTTTCACGAATGGCACGTGTTCGAAGCCGAAGGCCAGAAGTTCATGGTGCTGTCCCTGTCTTGGCGCATTTCCGACGCGGCGCTGGCCTGGGCCAACCAGGTCATCCGCGCCAACCCGACGCTGCCCGTCATCCTGGTCAACCACCAGCTGCTGAACATCGACAAAGACGGCATCAGCCCGCTGGAGGTGCCGTACGGCCTGATGCTGTGGCGTGAACTGATCCACAGCAACGACCAGATCTTCATGACGCTCAACGGCCACTACCATGGCGCGGCGTTGCTGACCAAGACCAACGACTTCGGCAATCCCGTCCATGAAATGGTCGTCGACTACCAGATGGCCTACCAGGGCGGCAACGGCCTGATGCGCCTGTACGAATTCGACCTCACCAACAACGAAATCCGCGTGCTGTCGTTCTCGCCCTGGGTGCCGCAAAAGCCCAAGAACACGCTCAACGCCTTCGACCAGGCGGTGCTGACCGGCGCCAACGAGGAATTCACCATCAAGATGGATTTCGCCAAGCGCTTTGCCGGCTTCAACAAGGACTTCAAGGCCGGCACGCCCAGCCACACCGCGCTGATCGACCAGGCCCGCGCGCTGATCCTGGCCAACTACACCGAACCGCCCGCCACCACGCAAAAGCCCGCCGCCGACAGCGACGACTACCCGCAGGTGTCCGGCACCCTGGCCCACTGGCGCTTCTTCGGCGGCACCGACGGCCAGCCCGTGCCGGTGGGCACCGTCGTCGCCGACCGCACCGGGCTGAACCCCGTGCGCCGCGCCGCCCTGAACATCGACGGCGTGGCCGGCGCCCAGCTGGGCGACCTGGTCTGGTCCAACGACCACCACTACCTGTCTGCCGCCCCGGGCTCGGTGCGCTTCTTGAACACCGACAAGAACACCGCCCGCATGAGCTACTTCACCACTGACACGGCCGCCGCGATCAATGCCGAAACCGTGCCCAACGGCTACACGGTCGAAGCCTTCATCAAGATCGACCGCGACTGGACCTCGGGCAAGAACGCGTGGATGAACATCATGACTCGCGACGGCAAGCGCGGCAGCCTGCCCGGCTTCAATGGCGGCGACGGCGAATCCCCGCCGCTGCTGTTCGCCGTGTCCAGCCTGCGTGAAATCCAGTGGGAAGTCGTGCCCGACGTGACCGGCACGCGCGACGCCAAGACCAACTGGTCCGGCGAAATCATCGCCGACAAGTGGCTGCACATCGCCGTGGTCAACGACAACACCACCCACGAAACCATCCTGTACGTCGAAGGCGCGCCGGTGTTGCGCAACGCGTCCGACGCGCCGGGCCTGGCGACCTTGGCCGCCAACATGCCGTGGGTCGTCGGCGCCGGGTCGTGGGACGGCAACCGGGCCGACGGCTTCTTTGGCAGCATTGGCGAAGTGCGGATCGTGAACAAGGCGCTGCTGCCGGCGCAGTGGCTGACCGCGCGGCGCAGCTGACCGGTGAGCGGCGGCCGGAGCCGGCCGCCGCTCACGTAACTGATAATCGTTCCTGTTAAACTCCCGGGGTATTTCGTCACGTTGCCCCGCCATGCGCCCCGACTCTTCCCCTTCGGACATCCATCACCTGTACCAGGCGCACCACGGCTGGCTACGCACCTGGCTGCTGCGCCGGCTGGGCAATGCGTTCGACGCGGCCGATCTGGCGCATGACGCCTTCGTGCGCCTGCTGGCCGCCCCCCGCGCCTTTGATACGCCGCAAGGCGCGCGCGCCTATCTGCGCAGCATGGGCAACGGGCTGTGCATCGACCTGTGGCGGCGCCAGGAAGTCGAACGCGCCTGGCTGGACACCCTGAACACCTGCGCAGGCGCGGCGGCACCCTCGGCCGAGCAGCAGGCGATCATCATCGAAACGCTGATGCAGGCGGCCGAGATGCTGCGGCAACTGCCGCCCAAGGTGGCGCGGGCATTCATCCTGTCGCATGTGGATGGCCTGAAATACCGGGAAATCGCCGTCGAGCTGGACGTGTCCGAGCGCACCATCAAGAAATACCTGGCGCAGGCGATGCTGCATTGCGCGCTGCTGGAAGCGGTGCACCATGCCGCCACGCAGCCCGTGCATGTGCCGCCGGCCGCACTGGGCGGCCCCGCCCCCTCGGCAAGCTGATGGGCCGCCACGCTTTCCCCGCCGCGCCCGCGGGCGCCGCCGATCATCGCAGCCTGGAACAGGCGGCCGACTGGTATGTGCGGCTGCATGACGAGGCCGCCAGCGCGGCCGACTGGACGCAATGGCGCGCCTGGCTGGACCGCAGTCCGGGCCATCAGGCCGCCTGGCGCTATATCGAGGCCGTGAGCCAGCGCTTTGCGCCGCTGCGCACGGACGGCGAGCCGCGGGCCGCATCCGCCGGCCTGCAGGCCGCGCTGATGCCGGCGCGGCGGCGCCACCTGCGCACCCTGGCCTGGCTGTCGGGCGGCGTGCTGGGCAGTTGGCTGGCGTGGCGCCATACGCCGCTGCGCGTCGAACTGCTGGCGCTGGCGGCGGATTACCGCAGCGCCACCGGCCAGGTCCGCGAATGGCGCCTGGCCGACGGCAGCCACTTGTGGCTGAACACGGCCAGCGCCGCGGACTTTGCCATCGGGCCCACCGAACGGCGCCTGACGCTGCTGCGTGGCGAAATACTGGTGGCGGCGGCACCCGATGCCGCCCGCCCGTTCGTGGTCGCCACGCCGCAAGGCCGCCTGGCCACGTCGGCCACGTCCCAGGCGCCCCAACCTGCCGGCGGGCCGCAGGGCCAGGGCGCCGGAATCCTCTCGGGATCTTCTGCAATAGCCGGTACCCCCGACGCCCGCTTCAGTGTCCGCCTGCTGGACCAGGCGACCCGGCTGGCGGTGCTGGACGGTACGGTGCAGGTCCGCACGGCGGACAGCGGCGAGCGGCTGGCCGTCGCGGCCGGCAACCAGGTCGTGTACACGGCGGACCACATCGGCCGCCCGGGTCCGGCCGACGCCGGGGCCGCCGCCTGGACCCAAGGCATGATCGTGGCCAACGACATGCGGCTGGACGAGCTGGTGGCCGAACTGGCCCGTTACCAGCGCGGCCATCTGGGTGTCGCGCCCGAGGCCGCCGGCTTGCGCGTGATGGGCACCTATCCGCTGGCCGACCCCGAACGCACGCTGCAATTGCTGGCCCGCGCCCTGTCGTTGCGGGTCGAGAAAAAGCTGCCCTGGTGGACCACGCTGACGCCGGCGTGAGCGCCGTGCCTTCCCCTTTTTCCGTTTCGTTCGATCAGGTAGATGCGGGGCTGCCATGCATGGCGCCCCAGCCCGCCTGACGCACGCTTACGGAACCCCGATGAAACGCCCGCACGATCTGCCCGTCGATTTGCCTTTCGATTTGCCCCACGCTTTGCCTGCCGCCCTTGTCGCGCCCCCGCCTACCCCCCGGAAGATGCGCCCCTGGCTCTTGGCCGCCGGCCTGACGCTGACCGTACTGGTGCCCACGGCGCCAGCGCCAGCCCAGGCCCAGACGGCCCCCGCCGACGGCCGCCGCAGCTATCAGATTCCCGCCGGCCCGCTGACCCAGGCTTTGAACACCTTTGGCCAGATGGCGGGCATTCCGCTAAGCGGCGCCATGCCGTTGACCCAGGGCAAGTCCAGCCCCGGCCTGTCCGGCCGCTACACGGTGCCCGAAGCGCTGGCCGCCCTGCTGGCCGGCACCGGCCTGACTGCCACGCGCACCGGCGACGGCCAGTACGTGCTGGAACCCCACGCCACGGGCCCGGCCACGCTGGCGCCGATCGCAGTGGTCGGCGCATCGGCCGGCGTCGACGGTTTCGTGGCGCAGACCAGCAGCAGCGCCACCAAGACCGACGCCTCGCTGATGGAAACGGCCCGCTCGGTGAGCGTGGTGACGCGCGAACAGATGGACGCGCGCGGCGTGACGTCGATGCCCGAGGCGGTGCGCTATGCCGCGGGCGTGGGCACGGGCAGCGCGGGCTTTGACCCGCGCTTTGACCAGATCACGATCCGCGGCTTTCCGGTGAACACCACCGGCGACTACCTGGACGGCCTGCGCCAGACGCCGGGGTCCTACGCCTATTTCCGCACCGAACCCTATGCGCTGGAGCGCATCGACATCGTCAAGGGCCCCATGTCGGTGCTGTATGGCCAGGGCACGCCGGGCGGCGTGGTGAACCGGATCTCGAAGCGGCCCGGCCCCGACCCCATTCATGAAATCGTGCTGCTGGGCGCCACCCACGACCGCAAGCAGGCCGCCTTTGACATCGGCGACAGCATCAACGAGTCCGGCTCGGCGAAGTTCCGCGTGGTCGGCCTGCTGCGCCGGGGCGACACCGACCGCATGATCGCCGACGATCGCGACCTGTTCGCGCCGTCGTTCGAATTCCGCCTGGGCGAAGACACCACCCTGACGCTGCTGGGCCAGTACATGAAGGACGAGACCGACGCCAACGTCGGCAACTACGTGGAAAACGGCAAAGTGACCCACATCCGCGTCAGCGATCCGCGCTACGACCACCAGCGCCAGACCCAGTACCAGGCCGGCTACGAGCTGGAACACCGCCTGGGCCAGGACGTGACGCTGAAGCAGCAGCTGCGCTACGGCCACATATCGCTGGATGCCCGCTACCTGAGCGGCGGTGCGCTGGAACCCGGCACGCGCCTGCTGACCCGCAGCGCCTGGGGCGTGGAAAGCACGGTCGAGACCCTTTCCGTGGATAACAACGCCACCTTCCGCTTCAATACCGGCGCGGCCGCGCACAGCCTGCTGGCCGGTTTCGACTACCAGTGGCTGAAATGGGACCAGGGCGTGGGCTACCTGGCGTCCGGCTACCCGTCGTTGAATCTGGACAATCCCCAATACGGCTACGTGCCCGGCCCCACGCCGCCCATGAACATGGTGTCGGTGCTGCAACGCAATTCACAGTACGGCACCTACCTGGCCGACCAGGTCAAGCTGGGCAACTGGCGGCTGTCGCTGGGCGGACGCTACGACATCGCCAAACAGGACAACCGCAACCTGCTGACCCAGGCGCCGGCCCAGGCCAAGACCGACAAGGCCTTCACCTGGCAGGCAGGCGCCCTGTACCTGGCCGACAACGGCCTGGCGCCGTATGCCAGCTATTCCACGTCGTTCACCCCCAACACCGCCATCGACAAGGCCGGCAACGTGCTGGGCCCCACCCGCGGCTCGCAAGTCGAGGCCGGGATCAAGTACCAGCCCGATGGCTCGCACAGCTACATCACCCTGGCGGCCTACCGCATCGAGGAAAAGGACGCCGCCCGCGTCGTGCCGGCCACACCCTATTCCGAACTGGCGGGCAACCTGCGGTCTACCGGCATCGAACTGGAAGGCCTGGCCGAACTGGACCGCGGCCTGCAGCTGGTGGCCAGCTACAGCTACAACGTGGGCAAGGTCACCCAGAGCAACAACCCCGCCGAGGTCGGCAAGGTGCCGTCCTACCAGCCGCGCCACATGGCCAGCCTGTGGCTGGACTACCGCCTGCCGCAGGGGCCCCTGGCCGGCGTGGGACTGGGCGCTGGGGCGCGCTATATCGGCACCAGCTATGGCGATTCGCTCAACGTCATGCGCAACCCGGCCGCGACGCTGTTCGACGTATCCCTGAGCTACGAACCCGGCTATGCCCACCCCGCGCTCAAGGGCTGGCAGGCCAGCATCAGCGTGCAGAACCTGGCGAACAAGGAAGTGCAGACGTGCAGCGACGGCTACTGCTATCTGGGCCAGGGACGCCAGATCGTCGGACAGGTGCGCTACAAATGGTGAGGCCGCGCATGACCCAGGCACGCGCGGCGATGCGCCAGACGCCAGGCGCTGCCCGGAGCGTCGCCTTGGCCGCGCTGACGGCGGTGCTGACGGCGGTGCTGGCGCTGTCCGCGTCGGGGCTGGCTATCGGGCAGCAACAGGCCGTGGGGCAGCAGCCCCTGACGGCCACCTCCCCGGCCAAAGCGCCCGCCGCCCAGGCCTTGCCCGACCCCCGCGCCACCCTGCCCGGCACCGTGCAGTTCGACCTGCATCCGCCCGGCCAGCCCGATCGCGCCTACCGTATCCAGGTGGTCGAGCCCCGCGGCAAGCCGCCGGCAAGCGGCAAGCGTCCGGTCATCTACCTGCTGGACGGCAATGCCGTGTTCGGCGCCTATTACGACGCGGTGCGGCTGCAGCAGGACCTGGCCGGCAGCGCGATCGTCGTGGCGGTGGGCTACCCCACCGACCTGCCCTTTGATTTCCTGCGGCGCTCGTACGATTTTTCGCCGCCGGAACCGGCCGGCAAGCCGCTGCCGCGCGTCAACGGCTATCCGCCACCGCTGGGCGGCGAACAGGCCCTGCTGGCATTCCTGGAAGGCACGCTGTTACCGGAGATCGCCCGCCGCTACCCGGTGGACGATCGGCGCCTGACGCTGGCCGGCCATTCCTTTGGCGGCATGTATGCGCTGAACGTGCTGTACACCCGGCCGGACCTGTTCAACCAGATCGTGGCCATCAGCCCGTCGCTGTGGTGGCAGGACCACTACCTGCTGGACCGCGAAAGCGCCTTCGTGCGCCAGGCCCAGGCGGGCAAGGCAGACCTGCGCCGCAGCCGCCTGCTGCTGATGGCGGGCGGTGCGGAAACTGCGCAGACGGTGCACGAGGCCCGCTCCCTGGCCCGCCGCCTGGACGTGGCGCTGGCGCCGCAGGGGCTGGCCACGGTCTATGTGGAATTGCCCGAAGAGACGCATATGTCGGTGCCGGTGGCGGCGGCCACGCATGTGCTGCGGCACGTGCTGACCGCACGCCAGCAGTAGCGGCAACCCCAGGCGGCAGCCCCGTTCACGGCCCCCTGGCACGGCCGTTCACGCCAGGCCAGGGGGCCGCCGGTTATTTGAAAATGCCGCACAAATAAAGAACAAAAGCATCGTTTGGCGTTGCCCGCGCCTCCCGTAAGGTGTGCCGACAGCCAGGGGATTTCCTCTGGCGCCCTGCACCTACCCTACGGAGCGCGCCAGCATGAACCAGCCTTTGAAGCCCAGCCAAGCGTCACGGTCCGCCGCCGTCAAGGCCACCCTCGATTACCCGGTGATCGACACCGACGTGCATGTCAACGACTATGCGCCGGTGCTGGAAGACTATGTGCTGCACTACGGCGGCGGCAAGCTGGTCGACGCGCTGCGCAAGGCGCTGGGTTCGCGCTTTGCCACCAAGAGCGGCGGCAAGGACTGGTACCAGCAGACCCCGGCGGAACGCCAGCACAACCGCACGCTGCGTTCGCCCTGGTGGGCGCGGGTCACGCGCAACACGCTGGACCTGGCCACCTACACGCTGCCCGAGCTGCTGAACGAACGGCTGGCCGAGCAAGGCGCCGACTACTCCGTGCTGTTTCCCAATGACGTGCTGGCGCCCCTGGCCGCAGGCAACGAGTTCCGCCAGCCGCTGCACCGCGCCATCAACCACTTCCACGCCGACCAGTACCGCAAGTACAGCGACCGCCTGACCCCGGTGGCGGGCATTCCGCTGAACACCCCGCAGGAAGGCATCGAAGAACTGGAATTCGCGGTCAAGACGCTGGGGCTGAAGGTCATCAACATCGCCGGCGGCGTGAAGCGCCCGATCAAGGCGGTGGCCGACAAGTACCCGGCCGCCGACCACCCTGACGTCGCCAAACACGCCAGCTACATCGACTTCTACGGCATCGACAGCGAATACGACTACGACCCGTTCTGGGCCAAGGTGGTCGAGCTGGGCGTGCCCGTCACCACGCACTACGGCAGCCAGGGCTGGACCGGGCGCCATTCGATCAGCAACTACATGTTCAATCACATCGGCCACTTTGCCGATGGCTCGCAGGCCTTTGCCAAGGCGCTGTTCTTTGGCGGGGTGACGCGGCGTTTTCCGAACCTGCGGGTGGCGCTGCTGGAAGGCGGCGCGGACTGGGGCTCGCACGTCTACACCCACCTGGTGGACCGCTGGGAAAAGCGCAACCGCCACGCGGTGCAGAACTACAACCCCGCCAATGCCGACGTGGCGCTGCTGCACGAGCTGTTCCAGCGCTACGGCGCCGACTTCATCAAAGGCCGCGACATCGACCCGCAGCAATTGCTGCGCGACAGCCTGGGCATCTCGGCGCTGCCGCACAGCCGCGACCCACACCCCGACGAACTGGACGACTTTGCCGCCGCCGGCATCGAGTCCGCCGAAGACATCCGCACCCGCTGGGTCGACAGCTTCTACTTCGGCTCGGAAGCCGATGACCGCACGGTGGCCGCCGCCTTCAACGACAAGGTCAACCCGCTGGGCGCCAGGATCAACGCCATCTGGTCGTCGGATATCGGCCACTGGGACGTGCCCGACCTGACCGAACCCCTGGCCGAAAGCTGGGACCTGGTCGAGCAAGGCGTCATCAGCGCGCAGGACTTCAAGGCGCTGGTGTTCGGCAACCCCTACCGCTTCTACACCCAGGCCAACCCGGACTTCTTCCGCGGCACCGCCATCGAACGCAAGCTGGCCAGCCCCGTCGCCCGCGCCGCCTGATCCACCTTCCAGCCTAGAGCCTCTACCCATGAAGTCATTGATACGCTTGAAATTGTTCCGCCTGACGCTGGCCGCCAGCGTCTTGTTCGGCGGCGTCTTGTTCGGCGGCGCCGCGCACGCCGCCGACGTCATCCGCGTGGGCGTGGCCACCGCGGGTGGCGGCGACCCGATCACCTGGGGCGGCTCGCCGGGCGGCGTGGTGCGCGTGAACCAATGGCTGGAACAAGCCTTTGCCGCCGACGGCGTCAAGGTCGAATGGCTGTTCTTCAAGGGCGCCGGCCCCGCCGTCAACGAAGCCTTGTCCAACAAGCAGATCGACTTTGCCTACCAGGGCGACCTGCCCCAGGTGGTGGGCCGCGCCAATGGACTGAAGACCAAGCTGCTGCTGGTCAGCGGCGCGCGCAACAACCTGTACCTGGTGGCGCCGCCCAATTCGCCGCTCAAATCCATCGAAGACCTGAAGGACCGCAAGGTCTCGATCTTTCGCGGCACCAACGGCCATCTGGTGGCCATCAACGTGCTGGCCGCCCACGGCCTGGCCGAACGCGACATCAAGGGCGTGAACCTGGATGCCGGCAGCGCCCAGGCCGCGCTGGTGTCCAACGGCGTGGACGCGGCCTTTGGCGGCTACGAATGGTTCAAGGTGCGTGACCAGGGCCTGGCCAAGGTCATCTACAGCACCCAGGGGCAGGACCCCGCCTACACCCGCCAGGCGTCGTTGCTGGTGCGCGAGGATTTCGAACGCGACAACCCGGCCCAGGTGCAGAAGGTGGTCGACGTGTTCGTGCGCGCCGCGCAGTGGTCGTCCGATGAAAAGAACCGCGATGCGCTCTTCAAGATCTGGGAAAAGAGCGGCGTGCCCTATGCGTCCTGGGCCGCCGAGTTCGACAAGCAAGACCTGGCGTCCCGCAACTCGCCCTTGATCGACGACTTCATCATTGCGCGCTACAAGGCGGTGGTGGCCGATGCGGTCAAGCTGAAACTGATCCGCCGCGACGTTTCGCTGGATGGCTGGTTCGATCCGCGGTATCTGCAAAACTCGCTGAAGGCCCAGGGGCTGGAGAAGTACTGGACGGCGTTCGATGCCAGCGGCAAGCCTGCGGCGGGCAATGCGGCCGCGGCAACGCCCGGCGACGTCAAGCCCGTTGCCGCGGCGGCATCCGCAGGCGCCAGCCAGGCCGCCGCGCGCTGACCCGGGCCGCCGCCATGTCCCCCACCACGCTCTCCGGCGCCACGCCGCCCGCCGCCGTCACCTGGCCGGCCTGGGCTCGCCAGGCCGCCTGGACCGCCGCGCCCTGGCTGCTGCCCCTGACCCTGATCGTGCTGTGGCAGACCGGCGCCAGCCAGGGCTGGATCTCGCCGCAGGTGCTGCCCCCGCCCGCCTACGTCTGGGACACCCTGCGCGACCTGGCCACCAGCGGCGATCTGTGGCTGAACACCCGCGCCAGCCTGCAACGCGTGCTGGTGGGCTTTGCCCTGGGCAGCGTGCTGGGCCTGCTGCTGGGCACCGCCATGGGCCTGTCGCGCCGGCTGGAAGCCTACGTGCTGCCCACCTTCAATGCGCTGGTGCAGATTCCGGTGCTGGCCTGGCTGCCCTTCGTGCTGCTGATCGTGGGCATCGGCGAACCGCTGAAATACATCCTGATCGCCAAGGCCGCGCTGGTGCCCGTCACGCTGAACACGCTGCAAGGCTTTCGCCAGGCCAGCCCGGCGCTGCGCGAAGTGGGCAGCGTCTACGGCTACAGCCGCCGCCAGGAAGTGCTGGAAATCGTGCTGCCGCTGGCCCTGCCGACCCTGTTCACCGGCCTGCGCCTGGGCTTCACCAAGGCCTGGCTGTCGCTGGTGGTGGTGGAACTGGTGGCGTCCAGCGAAGGCCTGGGTTACCTGATCGTCTACGGCCGCCAGCTGTTCCAGCTGGACCTGGTGATGGCCGCGGTGATCGTCGTGGGCGCCATCGGCTACGCCATCGACCGTCTCCTGGACTGGGCCGAAACGCGCCTGATCCACGGCCCCCGCGCGGCCCGTCTTGTCCCCACCGAGGCCCGTCCATGAGCGCATCCCTGTCCCCCGCAACGTCCCGCGACGCCGCCGAGCTGGCCGCATCCCAACCCCTGGCCGTGCGCGGCGCCGGCCGCTGGCGCGGACTGGTGCTGCCGGTGGCCGCCATCGTGCTGTGGTGGCTGGCGGCGCGCGCCGACCTGGTCAATTCCGCGCTGCTCGTGTCGCCCGAGAAGGTGCTGGCCACCGCCATCGACCAGATCCTGGGCGGCAAGCTGTGGCGCGCCCTGGGCGCCAGCCTGGGCCGCGAACTCACCGGCTTTGCCATCGGCACCGTGTCCGGCCTGATCCTGGGCGTGTTGCTGGGGCTATCCCCCGCGTTCAACCGCCTGGTCGGCCCCAGCTTCAACACCTTCAAGCAGATTTCCCTGTTCGCCTGGATACCGCTGATCTCGGTGTGGTTCGGGCTGGGCGACACGGCCAAGGTGGTGTTTCTGTCGCTGGCCGCGCTGGTGCCGGTGGTGGTCAACACCTGCGACGGCGTGCGCAACGCGCCGGCCAAGCTGCTGGAAGTGGCGCGCGTCTACCAGTACACCCGCTGGCAGACCTTCACCCAGGTCGTGCTGCCGGCCGCCGCGCCCGCCATCTTCACCGGCGTCTACCTGGCGCTGATCTATTCCTGGCTGGCCACCATCGGCGCCGAATACCTGCTGGTGGCGGGCGTGGGCATCGGCAACCTGCTGATCGAAGGCAGCGAACACTTCCAGATGGACCTGGTGATCTTCGGCATGTTCGTCGTCGGCCTGGTGGGCTGGCTGATGAACGCCCTGGCCCGCCTGGCCGAACGCCGGCTGGCGCGCTTGCGCGGCCAGGACCAATAACCCGCGGGAAACCTCAAGCATGGCTCAAGACAATTCGCTGGACCTGGAACTGCAATCCGTCGGCAAGCGCTACCCCAGCGCCCAGGCCGAAGGCGGCGTGCTGCAAGTGCTGACAGGCGTGGACCTGGCCATCCCGGCCGGGCAATTCATATCGATCGTGGGCGCCAGCGGCTGCGGCAAATCCACGCTGCTGCGCCTGATCCTGGGGCTGGACGACAGCTACGAAGGCGCCATCACCCTGGGCGGCCAGCCGGTACGCGGCACCAGCCCCGAACGCGGCATCGTGTTCCAGGACCACCGCCTGTTCCCCTGGTTGAACGTGGCGCAGAACATCGGCGTGGGCCTGCGCAATGCCAACCTGCCGGCTTCGGAAAAGCGCGACCGGGTGGCCGAGCACATCGCCCTGGTGGGGCTGGAAGGCTTCGAGCAATCGTATCCGCACCAGATCTCGGGCGGCATGGCGCAGCGCGTGGCGATTGCCCGCGGCCTGGTCAACCGGCCGCGCGTGCTGCTGCTGGACGAGCCCTTCGGCGCGCTGGACGCCCTGACCCGCGCCCGCCTGCAGACCGAACTGCAGCGCATCTGGCAAAAAGAACGCATCACCATGATCCTGGTGACCCACGATGTGGAAGAAGCCGTCTACCTGGGCGACCGGGTGGTGATCATGCAGCCGCGCCCGGGCCGCATCCGCCGCATTGTGGATGTGCCGCTGCCGCATGCCCGCAACCGCAGCGACCCGCGCTTCATCCGCCTGCGCGACGACGTGCTGTCCGACTTCCTGGAACCCGACGGCGCCCCTGCCGACGACAGCCCGCCGCTGGGCGTGGATGCCAATGCCGGCGTGCCGGCGCTGCCGTCCCTGGCCTCGCTGCGCATGGCCTGGTAGTACCGCCCCGGCTGCGCGGGCCGCACCGCCCGGGCAGCCTGCCCCCAAAACGTATCGCCCCCGCGATCCCTGGCCGCCGCGCCCGGGGATCGCCTATCCCGTTACCTGGAGTCCGCCCCATGTCCCGCCCTTCGCGCCAGATCAAGCTAGGCGCCTTCCTGATGCAGACCGGCCACCACATCGCCGCCTGGCGCCACCCCGATGCCCAGGCCGATGCGCCCATCAATTTCCGCCATTACGCCGACCTGGCCCGCCGCGCCGAGGCCGCCAAGTTCGACGCCGTGTTCCTGGCCGACTCGGTGGGCGTGCGCAATACCGACCTGCCGTCGCTGTCGCGCACGGCCCGTAGCGACCATTTCGAACCGCTGACGCTGCTGTCGGCCCTGGCCGCCGTCACCGAGAGAATCGGCCTGATCGCCACCGTGTCCACCACCTACAACGAGCCCTACCACGTGGCGCGCAAGTTCGCGTCGCTGGACCACATCAGCGGCGGCCGCTCGGGCTGGAACCTGGTCACGTCCAGCGGCCAGGGCGAGGCGCAGAATTTCAACCTGGACGAACACGTGGAACACGCCCGCCGCTACGCCCGCGCCGCGGAATTTCACGATGTGGTGCTGGGCCTGTGGGACAGCTGGGAAGACGACGCTTTCCTGCGCGACAAGGCCAGCGGCCAGTATTTCGACCCGGACAAGCTGCACCCGCTGAACCACCGTGGCGAACATTTCTCGGTCCGTGGCCCGCTGAACGTGTCGCGCTCGCCGCAGGGCCGCCCGGTGGTGGTGCAGGCCGGCGCATCACCCGCCGGCCGCGACCTGGCCGCCCGCACCGCCGAAGTCATCTTCGTGGCCCACCAGACCTTCGACGAGGCCCAGGCCTTCTACCGCGACATCAAGGGCCGCGCCGCCGCCTATGGCCGCGACCCGGACGACATCAAGATCATGCCCGGCATCTTCCCCGTCATCGGCCGCACCCAGGCCGAGGCCGAAGAGAAATTCGCCCGCCTGCAAGACCTGATCCACCCGGTGGTGGGGGTGCAGCTGCTGTCCAACATGATCGGGGGCTTCGATCTGTCGCGCTACCCGGTGGACGGGCCGCTGCCCGACATCCCCGAGACCAACGGAGGCAAGAGCCGCCAGCAGTTGCTGATCGACCTGGCACGCCGCGATGGCCTGACGATCCGCCAGCTGTACCTGCGCATCGCCGGGGCCCGCGGCCACCAGCAGGTAGTCGGCACGCCCGAAAGCGTGGCGGACCAGCTGCAGCAATGGTTCGAAGAAGAAGGCGCCGACGGCTTCAACATCATGTCGCCCTGGCTGCCGGGCGGGCTAGATGATTTCATCGAACTGGCGCTGCCCGAGTTGCGGCGGCGCGGGTTGTTTCGTACGGAATATGAAGGCAATACGCTGCGAGAGAACCTGGAGCTGGCGCGGCCGATGCATCGCGCGGCGCGCGGGCATCCGCCCGAGGCCCGCACAGCCGATGCCCGGGCCGAGCGAGTCGTTGCCTAGCCGCGGCGCAGTCCGGCCCGTGCTGCAAGCTCTCAAAACATTCCAGCACTTGCCACGAACTTTCAGAATCTTCCAATTCCCTGCACGTTCCACGGACGCGACCATGACGCACTCCCCCCCGTAACCGCCCCTGGCCGGATACGTACTACCCTTCAGCAGCTCCGGTTATTCCCGCTTTGAGTTGGTTCGATTTGCGTAGGCGTCCCTCCTTGGCCCTGGGCCAAGGACCGATCTATGCGTATTGCCCTGACCCCTCTCGCCGCGGCGTTGCTCGCCGCCTGGCTGCCCACGATGTCCCTGCCGGCCCAGGCCGCCGAGCGTGGGCAAATCAACGTCGATGATCCCGCCGGCAACACGCAGTTCGTGCTGGACAGCGGCGATACGGTGACATACACGGGCCAGGGCCCGGCCATCAGCGTGTCTCAAGGCAATGCCTTGCAAGGCGACAACATTACGGTCACCGGCATATCGACAACCGGCAGAGGCGCCGTTGGCGTGGCTGCCGCAAGCGGCGGCGCCGTCACGCTCACGGGCAGTGTCATCAAGACGCTGGACGGATCGCCGCAATCCCACGCCTTGCAAGCGAGCGGCGCCGCCAGCCAGATCACAGTCCGTGACAGCGAAGTTTCTACGCAAGCCAACTATTCACATGGCGCCAAGGCCGATACCGGCGGCACCATTGATCTGCGCGGCGGATCCGTCGCCACGACGGGATCGCAAAGTATCGGCTTGTTGGCGGAAGGCGCCGGTTCCGCCATCACCGCCCGCGGTGTGTCCGTGTCAACCAACGGGGACACCGCCACCGGCGTCCGCGCCGCCGGTGGCGCCAGGATCACATTGGAAGGTGGCAGCGTCACCACCAGTGATGCCAATGCCTCTGGTATCTACATCACCGGGGCGGACTCTCTGGTGTCATTGACCAATACCGTCGTCACCAGCAGCAGTGCCTTCTACGGCGCCGAACTGTACGGCGGGAAGCTGGAGATGGATCGTGGCAGCCTGACCGCACGCACCGCCATCTACCTTCGTGATTCCGGCCCAGGGGGAGTCGCCTCGTCCGCCAAGATCAGCAATGCCACGCTGATCGCCACTGGCCACGGCGGCTTCGGCGTCGACCTGAATAACAAAGGAACGTCAGCCATTCTGGAAAACGTTTCCATTTCAGCGCTGGCCCCCCAGGGCGGGGGCGTTTGGCTGCCGGAGGAGGACACCGTGTTCTCTGCAACCGTGTTCGACATCACGTCCGATCATATCGGCATCGACAACCGGGCTGGCCGGGTCACGCTGGTCGACGGTACGATCAAGACCCAGGGCAATTTCGCCTATGGCCTGTACACATCCCGCGACTATGGCACACCGGCAACCGTGCGCGCGACGCGCGTTGACATACAAACCCAAGGCGACTCGGCCGTTGGCGTGCTGGTGCGGCGGGATGGGGCCGCGGCCGTGCTGGAAGATTCCACGGTAACCACCCAGGGCAACGGCGCCCATGGCCTGTACGCCAACGGTACCGGCGCCACCCTGGACGCGCGCAACACCGTCGTCCGCACTGCCGGCGCCAATGCCGCAGGCGCAGTGGCCAGCAACCGCGCCGCCGTGACGCTGAACCAGGTCAGCATCTCCACCCGCGGCGCCGGCGCGGCCGGCATTCGCAGCACCCTGGACACCGCCGGCCAGCGCAATACCGTATCCGTCACCAACGGCAGCCAGATCAATACCGAGGATGGCGTCGGCCTGCTTGCGGCCGGCGGCAGCCACACCTTCCTGTTCGACCATTCCCAGGTTGTCGCGCTGGCTGGCGGTAGATTGAACAACGGCGGCGTGCTGTTGCACTCGACCTTCCTTCCCGTCACCAGCGGCGGCACGACGACCAACATCGATAGCGAACAGGTGACGCTGGACGCCCGCACCCGATCCATCCTGGTCGGCGATGTGATCGCCGAGACCGGCACCGTGGACATTTCACTCACCGACAGCTCCAACCTGGAGGGCGCACTGATCCAACGCGGCACCGGCAAGATACGCAGTCTGACGCTGACGGACAGCAGCAACTGGACCGTCAACAACGACTCCACGCTGGGCACCCTGACCAACAACGAGAGTTTCGTCATGTTCGATGCGCCTACGCGCGCCACGGGCTTCAAGACCGTGACCGTCAATGACTATGTCGGCCCCAACGGCACGCTGATACTCAATACTCGCCTGGGCGACGATGCATCAGAGACGGACAAGCTCATCATCGACGGCGGCAACGCGTCCGGGCCTACCGGCGTGATCGTCAACAACGCTGGCGGTGCGGGCGCCGAAGCGCCGTCGGGCATTCGCATCATCCAAGCCATCAATGGCGGCACCACCACCCTGGACGCATTCCGCCTGACCGGTGGCACCGGCTTTCGCTACGGTACCCGCACCCTCTCCGTGAACGGCTACGAGTACAGCCTGGTCCGCGGCAGCCACGGCGCCGCGGATCAGGATTGGTACCTGACCAGCTACGTCAATGTCCCGATCCCGCCTGCCCCGGTAGATCCCATTAACCCCGAAGATCCCCAGGCGATCGCGCGGCCAATCAGGCCCGTGTCCCGCAACGTCTCGCCCGAAAGCGGCGCCTACCTGGGCAACCGGCTGGCCAGCGCTCAGTTCTTCATTCATGGCCGACATGACCGCACGCCGTCCTACGCCAGTGGCAATACCGCGGCCGATGCGGCACGCGATGGCGGCGGCGAGACCGCCGACGGCCGCGCCCTGAACACCGGCCGCGGCTTCTGGACCCGCGTCCAGGGCCGTCAAGACAGCGGCCTGCGCCTGTCGCAGGGCCGCGTTGCCATCGATTCGGACAGCGCCATCCTGCAACTGGGCGGCGACCTGGTCAAAGCGCCGCTGGGCCAGGGCGGCGTGCTCTACGCCGGCCTGATGGGCGGCCATGGCGACGCGCGCACCACGTCCACGTCCACCCTCATGCTGCCCGGCGGCGCCACGGTGCAGGCCCGCGCCCGCGGCAAGGTCTCCGGCTATTCGGTCGGGGTGTACGGCACGTTCTACCAGAACGCAGCGACCCGGATGGGCGCCTACGCCGATACCTGGCTGCAATATGGCCGCTATTCGAACCAGATCAACAGCGAAATCGGATCCACCCGCTACCATTCCACGGTCTGGAGCGCCTCGATCGAAGCCGGCTACGCCCTGGCGCCCTTCGCGCCCGGTTCCTCGCTGGGACCGGTCGTCATCGAGCCGCACGCTCAGTTGGTCTACAGCCGCTACGACGCCCAGGACGCCACGCTGCAAGGCACCCGCATGCGCAGCGGCAACGACAACGCATGGAACTCGCGCGTCGGCGTCCGCCTGTATCCGCAGGCCACTCCCAACACGCCGGCCGTGCGCCCGTTCCTGGAAGCCAACTGGCTGCACAACTTCGGCAACCCCTCGGTGCAAATGGGCCCCAACACCCTGGATGCCTCCCTGTCGCGCAACAGCCTGGAACTGAAGGTAGGCGCCGAAGGCCGCGTCAGCCGCGCCGTCCAGGTATCCGGCCACGTCTTCGGCCAGGCCGGCAACAACAACCAGCGCGGCTACGGCGGCATGGTGAATGTGGGGTATCGCTGGTAGCAGCCAGCCCCGCGCCAGCAGGGATATCAGGGCCGGGGGCGCTTTTGGCGGTGAATGTGTCCCGAATTACATCTTTCAGAATATTCCAATTCCGGACACCGCTCGAAGACGCCACCATGACCACACTACTGCCACGCAACCGCCTGCTGGCTGGCTACCTACAAGTACGTTTCGACGATTCCTGCTTTTGACAAATGGGTGTTGATGGATCTGTGTGGATGTGCCTGCCCCCGGGCCAAGGAACCTCTATGCGTATCGCTCTGAACCCCATCATGGTCGGCTTGCTCGCCGCCTCGCTGCCCACACTCCCCCTGCCGGCCCGCGCTGCCGAGCCCCTTTCCTACGCCGTGCCCGCCGCGGGCCTTCAGGTATCGAACGGCGACGCGCCCTACCATGGCAGCGGCGTCAATTTTGTCGTTGGCACAGCGGGCGACCCGGCTACGAAGGACATGATGGGCGTCCGGGCCGTCGCCGGCGGCAAAATTGAACTCACCAACAACAGCTCCGTCACCACCCTGGGCGACGGCCAAGCCGCGCATGCCTTGGCCGCCACGGGCGTTGGCAGCGAGATCACCTTCACCGATAGCCGGGCCAGCACCCGCGGCGACCTGTCCAACGGCGCCAACGCCACATCGGGCGGCAGCATCGTGATTCGCGGCGGGTCGGTTGCCACGACCGGCGTCAGCGCGGTGGGCCTGTGGGCGCAAGACGCGCGGTCCTCCATCACGACAACGAACGTGGACATCACCACCCGCGGCGATGACGCCGCCGGCGTCCAGGCCAACAACGGCGCCACCATCACGCTGAACGGCGGCAGCGTCACGGCCCTGGGCGGCTATGCCTCGTCAGGCGTCGAGGTCGCTGGGTTGAACTCTCAGGTTTCGCTGAACCATACCGTGGTCAAGGGCGGCGGTGACCACTACGGCGCGCGCATGAGCGGCGGCAGGCTCGATATGGAAGGCGGTAGCCTCACGGGCGGCATTGCACTCTATATGGGCGCCGATGCGGGCGGCGCGAGCAACCTTGCCTACCTCAACAATGCGGCGCTGATTTCCACAGGTTCCGGCGCCGCGCTCGACATGAATGCTGCCTATAGCTTCGTCTCCCTGTCGAATTCGTCCATTTCTGCGCAGGCCGCCGATGGCGGCGGGATATGGTTGCCGTCCAAGGACACCCAACTGATCGCCAACAATTTCGACATCACCTCGAATCTCACCGGCATAGACAACCGGCTAGGCAATGTCTCCCTTAACACGGGCACAATCACAACTCAGGGCGCGGGCGGCCATGGTCTGTACGTATCGCGCGAATATGGCAGCGCAGCGCTGATCGACGCCACCCGCGTCACCATCGAAACCCAGGGCAACCGGGCCAGCGGCGCCGAAGTCAGGCTGGGCGACCTGAACAGCCGCGACGCCGCCGAGATCCGGCTGCGAAACTCCCGCATCACCACGCGTGGCAACAACGCGCCCGGCCTGTTGGCCCGCGGGGCCTATTCGACCTTGTCCGCGACCGATACCGTCGTCACCACCTCCGGCGTCAATTCGTCGGGCCTGGTGACCAGCGAGGGCGCGACCACCACGCTCGACAATGTCCGCATGACCGCGCAAGGTGCCGGCGCCGTCGGCATCTGGAGCACCCGCGAGAGCGACAGCCAACTCAATACCGTCACCGTACGCAACGGCACCGAGATCAATACCCAGGACGGCGCCGCCCTTCGGGCCAACGGCGGCTACCATGTATTCGAAATCTCCGACGCCACCCTCACTGGACGGGCGGGCGGCAGCCTGGACAACGGCGTGTTGCTGCACACCGATTTCCTGCGCGTCACCAGCGGCGGCGTGTCCACGGATACCAACACCGTGCGGGTCACGGTAAACGCCGTCCGCTCGCGCCTGACCGGCGACGTGGTGGCCCGCGACGGCAGCGCGTTTGTCTCCCTGGAGGATGGGTCGATGCTGACCGGCGCCCTGCAAGAGCGCGACACCGGTCACGTCGACGGCATGAAGCTGGACGCCACCAGCACCTGGAACGTACGTGGCGATTCCACGTTGGAGCTGCTGGACAACAGCGGCACCGTGGCATTCATGGCGCCGACAGGCGGCGTGGGCTTCAAGACGATCACAGTCAGCAACTATGCGGGCGGGGGCACGTTGGTGCTGAACACGCAGTTGGGCGACGACACCTCGGCCACCGACAAGCTCGTGATCAACAGAGGAACCACAACGGGCAACACATCGCTGCGCGTTCTCAATGCCGGCGGCACCGGGGCCCAGACGCAAACCGGCATCCGTGTGGTTCAAACCATCAATGGCGCCACCACCACGGCGGATGCATTCCGCCTGGACGCCGGGTCCTCCGGCTATCGCGCCAGCGCCCAGACGCTGGCCCTGAACGGCTACGAATACAGCCTGGTGCGCGGCGGCAATGGCGGGGCAGCGTCGGATTGGTACCTGACGTCCGACTACACGGGGTTTGTCCCGCCCGTTCCCGTGGTACCGATTTCGCCGACCGATCCCGCGGTGCCGATTTCGCCGGCCGATCCCGTGTCCCCTGTCGTCCCCCCGCCGACGCCCCTGCGTATTGTCAGAAACGTCTCGCCCGAAAGCGGCGCCTACCTGGGCAACCGGCTGGCCAGTGCCCAGTTCTTCAACCATGGCCGCCACGACCGAACTCCCGCCTACACCAACGGCGCCAGCGCACCCTACGCGGCCGGCGACGGCGGTGGCGATGCTGCCGACGACGGCAGCGTCAACAGCGGCCGCGGCCTCTGGACCCGCGTCCAGGGCCGTCAAGACAGCGGCCTGCGCCTGTCGCAGGGCCGCGTTGCCATCGATTCGGACAGCGCCATCCTGCAACTGGGCGGCGACCTGGTCAAAGCGCCGCTGGGCCAGGGCGGCGTGCTCTACGCCGGCCTGATGGGCGGCCATGGCGACGCGCGCACCACGTCCACGTCCAC